>JAOAAW010000079.1 GCA_026418655.1 bacterium
AGACCTTTTTCTGCAGATGGTGTCGGAAATTCCTTAATGGTGCCAACAAAAATACCCTGTCCTGAAAAATTTGTCTTGATTTCAAATCTTGCGCCTGTAATCTTTTCAAGGTAATACGCAAGTTCCTCAGCAAATTCTCTACCAGTATTATCTGCATTTTCCTTGATTACTATCGGAATTTTTGCAACACCTTTGTCTGCAATGAGAACAATTTCTTTTGATTTATAGAAATTTCGGGTTTCATCAGTTATATGCGGTGAAAAACCATATACAGAAGAAAAGAATATCACTAATAAGATATTGATTTTTAATATCAATTTTACTATTCTGAACATTTCTACTCCATTTTGTGACTGGATTCTATATTAAATAACATTTCTATGCAACGTTCAATATCTTGACGATACCTTGACAAAATTCATGAATTAGGTATAATAATGGTGACAATACAAAAAAGGAGGTGAGAAAAATGAGAAAAGGATTTACATTAATTGAACTCTTGGTTGTAATAGCAATCATTGCAATACTTGCAGCGATGTTGTTGCCAGCATTATCGTATGCAAGGGAAAGAGCAAGAGCTGCCAGTTGTATAAATAATCTGAAGCAGATAGGAATTGCGCTTGCAATGTATGAGCATGATTTTGACCACAGAATTAATTATACTGCGGGCACAAGTGGATGGTGGCAGGCAGAACTTTTTGACAGAGGATATATCAAAAACTGGCAGGTCTATAAATGTCCATCAGACACAAGAAAAGTTGACTGGTCAAGGAATGCTCTTAATGTTACTTATGCAATCCCTGGAATATGGCCGTATGGGTATTATACCTGGTATGGAAGGACCTATGCAGGATGGAATATTGCAAAACTTGATAAGTTCATCTATGTAACTGAATACAATGCAGCAAGTACCCAGGGTGCATATCCTGAAAATTTTGTCAATAATTGCAGATGGTATCACAATAAGGGCCTGAATGCTCTCATGGGTGATTATCATGTTGAATGGATCAGCTATGAAAGGGCGAAGAAGGACAGAGATTGGTTTGGTGGACCTGGTACACTATGGGGTTATGGTGTATGGTGCCAGACAGGGTCAAATGTACCAAACCCATAATCAAGAAGCGTTTATTTGAAAATTGCCAAAGGAGGTGAAGAAAAAATGCGTAAAAATGGTTTTACACTAATTGAACTGCTTGTGGTTATTGCAATCATAGCAATACTTGCTGCAATGCTATTGCCTGCGCTCCAGCGTGCAAGGATTGTGGCACGCCAGTCTGTGTGTATTGCAAATCTCAAACAAATAGGACTGGCAGTAAATATGTATCTAAACGATAATAATGAATATTTTTATCCTACAGTCTGGGCTTATACTGGAGATTTTGGAGAAAGAAGAGCCACGATTTTCTTGTACACCCTACTCCAGATGGGATACATTCAGGGTGGATACATGACATATTCAGGACCAAATCCCACAAATAGACTTGCTGCTGCTGGCGGGGTATTTCAGTGTCCTGACTTACCAAATGACCATGCAGCAAGGGCATGGTATGGTGTTGCTGACTATGGCTACAACTATTATCTTGGACAGAGCACCTATGGCAAACTTGGAAAGGTGCGTTACCCTTCAAGAACGATGCTTTTTTGTGAAAGTGCCTATGGTCAACGCCATGTTGCGTCTGATATCTGGTCAACAACTCTTACCCACACAGCCTACGGAAGAAGAGATAATTATCTTGTAATAAATACACTTTTTGTCGATGGAGCGGTTAGGTCGCTGACATTTAATGAATTTGTGAGAACCAATATCTTCAGTCCATAAATAATTTTTGGCTTATAAAAAAAGCCAGGAGTGTTCCTGGCTTTTTCATTTTTTTACAGCCAGCCAGTCATTTTTGCTAACTGCCGGCTGTATTCAATAAAATTCTGCCATGATATATCCGGTGGAACCCCATGGTCACAGGAAGGAATACAACCGCCATCCTCAAGTAAGTGTGGAATAAATTCCATTGCTTCCTGTAATGCCTTTCCACCTTTTGCTATTGCCCTTTTATCAACTCCTCCTCTGTAAGCCATATTCCTGCCAAATTTCTTTCTGTATTCAACAAGGTCATTTCCTGCTGCGATCTCAATGGGACTGCAAATATTAACCCCTGATTCTATCCATACAGGAATTAACTCACCAATATATCCATCAGAATCAATCTCAATCAATGTACATCCTGCCCTTCTAACCCTTTCACTCCATGCCTTCCAGCACGGCGCAAGAAATTTTCTTGCCATTTGAGGAGAAATCATACTTTTTTCTTTATAAGCCATATCCTCGCTGATTAAAATATGGTCACATGTTGCTTTTTCAAAAAAACGTTCCATCACAGCAAGAACAAAATCCTTCCAGAAAACTGCCATTTCTTCAACAAATGCAGGGTCTTCTACCATCAGCATACACAATCCTTCAAAACCACACCACTCCCGAAGTTGCCAGAAAGGTCCAGCAAAGTAGAGTGATTGAATCCACGTTCTATTTTTGTTAAACTCAGCCAGTTTATCAAAATTTTCAGGTAACCTTATCGGGTCGTCAGGGTTATACCTTTTTTTCATCTCTTCCCAATCCTTTCTTGTTTCAACAGGGAATTTGTACCATTTTCTTGTAACAAAATCCTTTGCTGACCTCAGATAAGTAAAGTCATACTGATCAGAAATCTCAACGATTGCACCCATCCAGTCCTGAACAATGTAGTGGCCATCTTTATGTTCAATAATTTTTTCTTCAAACATCGGATTCATCCTGAAAGAAACACTGATATATTTAGAAGCGTCCTGTTTCTCATATTCAATCCCAATAATATTACAAACTGCTTCCATATAATCCTGGTTTTCAGGCAGTCCTTCTGAATGCCAGCGCTTTAAGGTTGATTCCCTTGGACCACCAGGCATAAAACAAAATTTATCAGGCTTACTGAAATTAAGAGAAGCAATAAATCTTTCTCTGGTCGTCATATTGCTCCTTTCTTTGAAAATTTTTTATCCTGCAATTTATGCCATAGTTCAAGGGCATATTGTGGCTCTTCATCGTTTCTCAACTGTGGAGCAAACATAAGATTACTCTTTCTTTCAAGTGGCTCAAGAACCCTGTTAAAATAATCGGTCAGAGATTCCCCATCAAGCCTTTTCACAGTTCCATAATATGTCTTCTTGTGTCCTGCAATGGCTTTCATAATCTCTTTCCAGTCAAATCTTTCAGGGTTTCCAAAATTTATAATTTTGATATATTGACAGTTGAGAAAGTACTCTATCAGGTGTGAGCCACTTCCACAAAAATGCAAAAATGCGCCGAATTGAGAGATTGATTTCTCAAAATGAGGATAAACATTTTTAAAAATCTCTGGTGAAAGAAGAGTTGTTGTATCCTCACAGCTTCTTACACCCGCATTTGCCATAAAAATTTCACCATGAAAACCTGAGTGCGCTGGCTCTCCGATAAAGTTTTTCATAAATGCACTTGCTGCAACATATGTATGGGTCGTAAGATTTAATAGATGGTTAACAAATTCAAAATCATCATAAAATTCTGTAAAAATTATATCACCCGCAACAAGATGGCTGAGGTCAAAAACACCCTGGGTGTCAGGAAGATACATCCTTATAAAGGGTATTTCCTTCAATTTTTCAATGTAGACTTTTGTGTATTTAATCCATTCAGGTATCAATCCTTTTTTTTCAATTGGCTCAAGGTCTTCAATCTTCATATTCAATATCTGCTGTTTTTCAAGATGGGATTTCAGCCAGGGCATCTTATCAGGAAAAACTTCCTGTTTCAGGCCAAAAACCGTTGCAAGAAAACCAGTACCGAAATTCACTCTTACACAAGGAATATTGTCACCTTTGCCCCTGAGTATTGAAAGACAATCCCAGAGCAAGGTATATAACATTTTGTCAGGGTCATAAAATTGTTCTTTTCTATCATAAGAAGGAAATTTTTCCATTTCAGCAACATCCCCGTGAAGTAATATCGGAATATAATCAGGTTCTCTATTATTC
>JAOAAW010000193.1 GCA_026418655.1 bacterium
ATGCATATACCAGGGCTGAAGATAGTAATGCCTGCAACTCCTGCAGACGCAAAGGGTTTATTAAAAAGTTCTATCCGTGACAATAATCCTGTTGTTTTTATAGAGCATAAAATGTTATATAACATAAAGGGCCCTGTACCTGATGGTGAATATTTGATTCCCATTGGAAAAGCAGATATTAAGAAACAGGGTAGCGACATCACAATTCTAACATACTCAAGAATGCTTCATTTTTCACTTCAGGCAGCTGAAATTCTTGAAAAGGATGGCATCAGCGTGGAAGTAGTGGATCTTAGGACCCTTTTGCCACTTGATAAAAAAACCATAAAAGATTCCGTAATGAAAACCAACCGGGTTGTGATTGTCGAAGAAGATACCAAAACTGCAGGCGCAGGTGCTGAAATAGGAATGACTGTAATAGAGGAGTGTTTTGATTATCTTGACGCACCTGTTAAACGAATTGCAGGAGCCGATGTACCGATGCCTAAGGCTCCAAATCTTGAGAAACTTGCGATTCCTTCTGTTGAAAGTATTATTGAAGGAATAAAGGAGGTCATTAAATGATACGTGAAATCATTATGCCCAAACTTGGCGAAACAATGGAGGAAGGCTATATAATTAAGTGGCTAAAAAACGAAGGCGATTCAGTAAAAAGGGGCGATACCATTCTTGAAGTCATGAGCGATAAAACAAATTTTGAGGTTGAATCCCAGTATGATGGTTATTTAAGAAAGATACTGATACAACCTTCGGATAAGCCGGTTCCAGTAACAACAGTAATAGGATATATCGCAGACTCTATGGATGAAGAAATTCCTTTAATTAAGTCTACCGAGGATATTCCACAACCTCAGCAGAATGAAAAAAAAGAAGAGAAAACTGTTGCTGTAATTGAAAAAATACATCCTAAAAAAAGAGTAATTGCAAGCCCGGCTGCAAAGAGACTTGCAGAGGAACTTGGGATTAATTTAGAAAATATCAAGGGAACAGGTGAGGGTGGAAGAATAGAAAAAAGGGATGTTGAAAAATTTGCAGAAGAATTCCAAAGAGAACAAGTAGAGGCTGAAACTCAGCGGTTATCTCCTGTAAGAAAGATTATAGCAGAAAAACTGTTATGGAGTAAGCAAAATATTCCTCATTATTATCTTTCAACAAAAATTTTAATGAACAATATTGAACGTTTGAAAGAGGCTATGAATGCTCGGGGTAAGGATTTTACATATACTGACTTCATTCTATTTTTTGTGTCCAGAATTTTACCAGATTTTCAACTTATAAATGCATCCTTTATAAATGATGAAATCCATCTGCATAACACAGTAGATATAGGGATTGCGGTGGATACCGATAATGGACTTGTCGTGCCAGTTGTCAGGGATGTATCAAACAAAAAGATTGAAGAAATTTCAAAACTCAGAAATGAACTGGTTACAAAGGCAAGAAGTGGCCAATTAAAAAAAGAGGATGTTGAAAACTGTAGATTTGTAATAACCAATCTTGGCATGTTTGGAGTGTTGCAATTTCAGGCGATCATCAATCCACCTGGTACTGCAATAATGGCTGTCGGTTCAATTGAAAAAGAACCTGTCATTCTGGATGACCAAATTGTTATAGGAAAAAGTATGTGGATCTCACTTTCGCTTGATCACAGAATTGTGGATGGAGCGTACGGTGGAAAATTCCTGAAAAGATTTAAGGAGATAATGGAAAATCCCGGAATAGAAGCAATATTATGATATCTAGAATAAAGGAAGATATTCAAACTGTTTTCAAAAAAGATCCTGCCGCGAGAAATGTGATGGAGGTACTTCTATGTTACCCTGGTTTACACGCGATCTGGATGCATCGCATATCTCACTTTCTCTGGACTCACGGGGCGAAAACATTCGGAAGATTTATTTCTCATGTGGCGAGATTTCTTACCGGCATAGAAATACACCCCGGAGCAAAAATAGGAAGGCGATTTTTTATAGACCATGGAATGGGCGTTGTAATAGGCGAAACTTCCGAAATTGGGAATGATGTGTTATTATATCAGGGGGTCGTGCTCGGGGGAACATCTCTGGAGAAGAAAAAAAGACACCCCACTGTTCGGGATAATGTTGTCATAGGTGCAGGAGCAATTGTTTTGGGCGCAATAGAAATAGGAGAAGGTGCAAAAATCGGAGCTGGTTCTGTTGTGATAAAAGATGTACCTCCGGGTGCAACCGTTGTTGGAGTACCGGCCAGGGTCGCAGGACTACATCCCATTAAAAAAGTAGACCTTGACCATTCACAGCTACCGGATCCACTTGCGAAAGCTCTCGCTGTGATTATTGAACAACAGGAAAAACTTGCTGAAAGAATATCAACACTTGAGGGAATGGAAGGACTGAAATCAAAAATTGATACTTATTTTGAAGAAAAGAAAAAAGAAATTGCCAGGATGTTTGAACCTTTAGAAAAGGAGGATGAATGAAAATTTTTGTTTTCATTCTCTTGATGTCATTTATGTTTACAAATTTTGCAATGACTGACCAGATTATTCAACGACACACAGTAAGAAAAGGAGAAACACTATCAAGTCTGGCATCAAAATATAATACCTCAGTTGAACAGATTAAAAAATGGAACAACTTTTCAAGTAGCAGAATCTATCCAGGACAGAACATTATTGTGGGAAAGTATCAGGCTAAATCAAAGGTAGAAAATGTATACGTTGTCAAGAAGGGAGATTCCCTTTCCTCCATCAGTAAGAAAACAGGGATTTCGGTTGAAGACCTAAAAGCATATAATAATCTTGATTCAGATAAACTTTATACAGGACAGAAACTTGTATTGAAAAAACCTGAAGTTCAGCCTATCAAAGATAAAAAAGTTCAATTAGCGATATCAACCAATCAACCAGATATACAATGTTATTATGTTAAGAAGGGTGATACTCTTTCGTCTATTAGCAGAAAATCAGGGGTATCGGTCGAAGAAATAAGGAAGTTAAATAATTTAAAAGATACTAATATTCGGATCGGTCAAAAACTTCTACTTACCCCTGAAGAAAAGATTATCCAAACAGAAACACAACAGGTTGTTCTGTTGTCAGACAAAGAAGAAAACGAAGATAATGAAGAAGCAACCACACTGCCTTCAAAAATTATAATAAATAAGTATCACAAGATTAAAAAAGGAGAAACCCTTAGCTCAATTGCCAAAAAACATGGAACAACAGTCGCAAGTATAAAAAAACTGAATAAATTAAAAACAAACATAATCCAACCTGGAAGAACTATAATTGTTGCCAGAATAACCAAGGACATACCACCAGTGGTTGTAAACCCAACTCCTATAGTTACCGTTTCACCCAAGATCTATTACAATGTAAAAATTGGAGACACCCTTGAATCAATTGCTATGAAATTTGGCATAAGTGTGGCAGCATTAAAAGAAACAAATCTACTATCTGATGGAAGAATCAGAGTCGGACAAACACTGGTAATACCACAGGTTGCGGACATTTGTGAAACATCAAACATAGATACATCTGTTTCAGAAATTGAAAAGGTTGATAATGGTTCAAAAATCCTTGCCGCCAGAATAATCGAAAGCGCATTAAATTTCATCAACACTCCATATAGATTGGGTGGATTATCAAGAAAGGGAATAGACTGTTCGGGACTGGTAAAAAAATCGTATGAGGCCGCAGGAATTTGTCTTCCAAGAACCTCAAGGGAACAAGCAAAAGAAGGAGAAATTGTACCAATCAGTGCCATCAAACCAGGTGATTTGCTATTTTTCGGAAAAAAAGGAAGAATCAATCATGTCGGAATATATATTGGTGATAACAAATTTATACATGCAAGTAGGGAGTCAGGAAAAGTGGTCATTGCAAATCTTGATGAATCCTACTATCAAAATCATTTGATATGTGCAAGAACATTTGTTAATGGAGAACAGGGTTACTGGATAGAGGAGCAATAAAACTAACATGTTTTCAAACAAATGTGGTTGTAGATGGGCATGCTACGAGTGGAAACTCGGAAGAATTCTCTATATCGAGAATGAAGTTCTCAGAATAGGAATACTGGTCGACAAGGGAACAGATATTATTGAGTTTCTTTACAAACCAAAGGATATAGATTTCATGTGGAGAAGTCCATTCCCACTTTACAGACAGGGATTTCCAGAAACAATACATGGAAAACTTGGGAAATTTATTGATTATTATCCTGGTGGCTGGCAGGAATGTTTTCCTAACGCAGGAAAACCCTGTGAATACAAAGGTGCTGATATAGGGCTGCATGGAGAAGTTGCAACCCTTCCATGGGAGTACGAAATACTGGAGTCAACATCAAAAATTTTGAAGATAAAGTTTTTTGTTAGAACATTGAGAACACCCTTTTATCTGGAAAAAATAATTTCGATTCAATCCGGTTTTGCAGAACTTGAAATACAGGAAACAGTGGTCAATGAAGCTGGGGAAGATATGGACTTTTTGTGGGGGCATCATCCTGCCTTCGGTGAGCCGTTTATCGATGGGTATTGTAAAATAAATATCAAAGGGGCAAAGGTAGAAGTAGTTCCTGGCGATGGGACCTCAGTTACAAATTTGAAGCAAGGTACTGGTTTTTGGCCTGAAGTAGAAGACATCAATGGAAATAAAGTTGATTTAAGTAGAGTGCCTTCACCTGATGCAAAAGTTTCTGATATCATATTTCTTTCAGAGCTCGCTGAAGGAAAATACGAAATTGTAAACCCCAGTCTTTCAGTTGGTTTCAGGCTTGTGTTCCCTGAAAAAATTTTTAAATATCTTTGGTACTGGCGTGTGGCTCGCGGAAGTTTCGGTTATCCCTGGTATGGCCGTACGTATAATATTGCCCTTGAACCGTTTTCAGGTCCACCGGTCCTTTCTGAAGCAATTAAAAAGGGCCATCAATTGAAACTTGCTCCGGGGAAAAGTCTTATGGTAAAAATTTCAGCGATAGCCTTCCAGATCTGAAATGAAACAATATCAAACTATAATAGGTTTGGAGGTTCATGTGGAACTTTTGACAGATTCAAAGATGTTCTGTGGTTGTTCCACACAATTTGGTAGACCACCCAATACACAGGTCTGCCCGGTGTGCCTTGGCTTACCTGGTGCACTTCCTGTAGCAAATAAAAAAGCCATTGAACTGGGAATTAAAACAGCTATAGCGCTGAATTGCAGGATAAATAATAACTTCTTATTTGTCAGAAAATCGTATTTTTATCCGGATCTTCCTAAAAACTTTCAAATATCTCAATATCGCGACCCAATTGCAGTGAAAGGGCATCTTTATGTTGATGATAAAAGCATTGGCATCGCAAGAATTCATCTTGAAGAGGATACAGGTAAACTCATCCATGACGAGAAAACAGGCTTATGGTCATGCATAGATTTTAATCGATCAGGAATACCTTTGATGGAAATTGTAACTGAACCTGAAATTTCAAGTCCAGAAGAAGCGGAAAAATTCCTCGAAAAACTAAAAAGAATAATCTCTTATATCGGCGTCAGCGACTGCATAATGGAAGAGGGGTCATTAAGATGCGATGCAAATATTTCTGTAAGAAAAACATCTGATGATAAACTCGGGACAAAAATTGAAGTAAAAAACATGAATTCCTTCAGGGCAGTGCGACGGGCCCTGGCTTTTGAAGAAAAAAGACTTATTGAACTTGTAGATAAAGGTATTTCAGTTCAACAGGAAACAAGATTATGGAACGAACAGCTGCAGATAACTCAAGGAATGCGAACTAAAGAAGAGGCACATGACTATAGATATTTTCCTGAACCTGACCTTTTACCTTTTAATATAACAGAAGATTTCATATATAAAATTCGTTCAGAAATAGGTGAATTGCCCGATGATAGAGAAAAAAGGTTTCAAAAAGATTATAACCTATCATCATATGACTCCAAGATTTTAACTTCTAAAAAAAGTATTGCAGATTATTTTGAAAATGCGGTTTCATTTTACAATAAACCAAAACTGATTGGAAATTGGTTGCAAACAGAATTACTCGGTTTATTAAAAGAAAATCACTGCGATATTGTAGAATGTAAAATTACACCAGAATTTCTGGCAAAGATTGTTAAAATGGTTGATGAAAAAATAATAAGCAACAACACAGGAAAAATAATTCTGCGCGAGATTTTCTCAACAGGTCAGGACCCTGAAATCTTAGTCAGGGACAAAAATCTTGTTCAAATAACTGATGAAGAAGAAATAGAAAAATTAGTTCAGGAAGTGCTGGAACAATATCCACAGGCTATTAGTGATTATAGATCAGGAAAGATCCAAGCATTTGGTTTTCTTATGGGGCAAATTATGAAAAAGTCCAACAATAAAGCAAATCCTGGAATTGTTAAACAATTTCTACAAAAAGAACTATCTAAAAATATGGATAGAGAAAAGGAGTAGAAAATGAAAAAGAAAATAATAATATGGACCTTCGGTTTTCTGTTACTGAGTTTTCTGCTCGGTTTTAACCTTGAAACCTCTCAGGCACGAAAGAATGAGGAAGAACTTTACAGAGAGCTTGAACGATTTGTTAACGTAATTAATATAGTGAAAAAGGAATATGTCAGCCCAGTCGACGATAAGAAGTTAATTTATGGTGCTTTGAAAGGTATGCTATCTTCACTTGATCCCTACAGTGCATTTCTTGAACCCGAGGCAACGAAGGAATTACAGATAGAAACCACAGGCGAATTTGAAGGAGTCGGAATGGAAATAACATTGAAGGATGGGATAATAACCGTTGTAAGTCCTATACAGGATTCTCCAGCATGGAATGCGGGTATTAAACCAGGAGATAAAATCATAGAGATAGATGGACAATCCACAAAAGGAATGAATACATGGGAAGCTGCTCAGAAATTAAGAGGCAAAAAAGGAACATCAGTAACCGTTAGTATTTTGCGGGAACATACAACTAAAATTATGAAGATTACACTTGTCAGGGACGTAATAAAAGTCAAATCAGTGAAAAGTTCTATACTGCCGGATGATATTGGATATATCAGAATAACAAATTTTCAAGAAAGAACAGGTAACGACCTTGAAGTGATTTTGAAGGAATTTAACAACCAGGGGGTAAAAGGATTGGTACTTGACCTTAGGAACAACCCAGGAGGACTTCTAAATTCTGCAATTGAGGTAAGTGAATTATTTCTTCCGCCAAAGAAAACTATCGTTTCAATGCAGGGTCGCAGACCAGAAGACAAAAAGGTATATGGTTCACAAAAACAGCAGGTATGGAACAAGCCGGTTGTCCTACTTGTCAATAATGGCAGTGCGAGTGCATCTGAAATATTAACGGGGGCACTGAGAGATAATCTTTCAGAGTGCAAAACTGTTGGGGTTAAAACATTTGGAAAAGGTTCTGTTCAGAATCTTATAAAGCTTGATGAAGATGGTACGTCAATAAAATTAACAATTGCATATTATTACACCCCATCGGGAACAAAAATAGATGGTAGGGGTATAGAACCTGATATAAAGGTAGAAACAAGCGAAGAAAATATTGAAATCGGGATACCTGAAAAAGACCCACAGCTTAAAAAGGCAATAGAGGAATTATCAAAGCTTATTGCTTCAAAAGGCAAATGAACAATTCTAAATTAGGACAGAAAAAAGGAACAGGACTCCTTATACTATTGCTCATTTTCTTATTACTATTGACTCTTCTGTTTCTTATAGAGGAAGTTAAGAAGAAATCACCAGCAGGTAAACTACAGCCCACAGAAAAAAAGGAAGAAAAAATAGGAAAAAAAATAACCGAGTCAAAACCACTGAGTATAAAAAAAAGCTCAGGAAAAATTGCCCTTATCATTGATGACGTTGGATGGAATCCTGATGTTATTGCCTACGTTACCAAAATAGGTGTGCCACTGACTCTTGCTATTCTTCCAGATAGTCCATTTGCATTCAAAATAGCTCAACAACTATCAGGAAAAAAAAATATTGATATAATTCTTCATGTACCCCTTGAACCTGAAGAGACATCACAGACAGAAACCATATTGGCGCAGCAATTTCTGACCACAAAAATGCATGACGATGAACTCAGAAAAAAAATGGATGATTATTTTACAAAGTTCGGCCCCTATATAACAGGTGTCAATCACCATATGGGTTCAAAATTCAGTACTGACAGGGAAAAAATGGAAGTCATTTTACAAAAAATTAAGGAGAAAAAACTTATATATATTGATAGCCTGACCTCAAAAAGGTCTGTAGGTTATACACTGGCAAAAGAAATGGGTATACCTTCTGTAAAAAGAGATATTTTCATTGACAATTCCTCTCAGTATTCTGATATATCGGGAAGCCTTGAAGAAGCAGCAAAAATTGCCAATCTGAAAGGAACGGTTGTTGCTATTGGACACGCAAGAACAGCAACATTTAAAGCACTGGAAGAAAAAATACCTGAACTAAAAAAACAGGGGTATGAATTTATTTCTCTTACAGAAGCAATAAGACAATGATAGTTGTAGGTGTTGAAACATCGTGTGATGAAACATCCATCGGAATAACCAGAGATTCCAAAATACTTGTTAATTTAATAGCAAGTCAGGAAAAAATCCATTCGCGATTCGGAGGCATAGTTCCAGAACTGGCAAGCCGTGCCCACCTTGAAAAAATTGTGCCTCTTTTCAATACAGGATTGAAAGAAACCGGTCTAAAGGTTGATCAAATTGATGTGTTTGGTGTTACAAATACTCCTGGATTAAAAGGAAGTCTCCTTGTCGGCGCAGCCTTTACACATAGTCTTGCATATGCTCTTTGTAAACCTATCTACAATGTCAACCATCTATATGCACATATAGCCGCTTGTTTTATTGACAAGAATATTTCATTTCCTGCATTGGGTCTGGTTATTTCAGGCGGACATACTAATCTATTTTTATTGAGAAGTTATACAAAATTCATCCCCCTTGGAAAAACAAGGGACGATGCATGCGGGGAAGTATTTGACAAGGTTGGAAGAATGCTAAATTTGCCATTTCCCGGTGGCGCACATGTTGAAAAAATCGCCCTTAAGGGAGACGAAAACAGAATAAAATTTCCAGTTTCTCGTATAACAAATTCACTTGATTTCAGTTTCAGCGGAATTAAAACAGCTGTTTATTATCATATTTTAAAAAATGGCATAATAAATCCTGAGGATATAGCAGCTTCGTTTCAGAAGGCAGTTACGGATTCAATTCTTATTAAAATTGAAGACGCGCTTAAATTACACCCGGTAAAACATTTTTTATTTGGTGGTGGAGTTATACGAAACAATTATCTGAGAAATAAAATAGAAGAAAAACTGAAAGAAAAGAATGTGAGACCTATTATTGCCAGACCCGATCTTTGTATGGATAATGGTGCGAAGGTGGCGATTTTTACCTACTATCTTGTATTTGAAAAATATAAACCAGACCCTTATGCAATAAATGTTCTTCCAACGAAATAACTTATTGTTGCAGCTTTTCTGTTTCCGAAGAGATACTACCAATATATTGGGTTTTCGCGTTCAGATGTTCTGAGTAGGTGGTTGAAAAATAGTGAGTACCATCTCCCTTTGATACAAAAAACATGTAGGATGTTTTTGCTGGATAAATTGCAGCTTTCAGAGATTCTCTTCCTGGATTACAAATAGGTCCAGGTGGTAAACCTCTGAATCTATAAGTATTATAAGGCGAGTTCAATCTTAAGTCACTCATACTCAAATTCTTCTTATTACCAATCACATATTTTATTGTCGCACAACTCTGAAGTGGCATCCTTTTTTTAAGTCTATTATAGAAAATTCCTGCTATGATAGGTCTTTCTGAATTAACCTCTGCTTCTTTTTCAACAATGGAAGCAATTGTAACAATCTTTTTAATTTCTTCTTGTTTCAGTTCGTTACCTTCAGGGTATATTTCTCGAAAAATTTCCCAAAACCTTTCAGCCATTTTTTTTACCACGGCCTCCTTGGATATCCCAATTGGGAAATGATAGGTATCAGGAAAAAGAAATCCTTCGAGATTTTGTTTCCTTGCAAACTCATCAAATTCCAAAGAAGTACTTATTCCTTCCTGCTCTAGGATCTTTCCAATTTCGTGGCATGTTATTCCTTCATAAAAGACAAGCTTTATATATGCAATCTTACCTTTAACTATTTTATCCACAACGTCATAGATATAAGGCTTTCCACTAAACTCATAAATTCCAGCCTTTATTTTTTTGTCAGCGTGCTTTTTACCCAAGATTTTTATAAATAATCTTGTATTTTTTATGATTTTTTTTTCAAAAAGTAAATTCGCCACATCGTTTGCATTTACATTCTTTGGAATCTCGATAAGTGTCCCGGGTTGCTGGTAATCCCCATAGAAACTGGCATGATATCTACCTAAAAAGATGGCAATAACTACTCCGACTATAAAAGTTAATCCTATGAATACTATCCTCATGATAAATTCCTCATAATAACCCTTCTAAGGAAATCTATTCCTGCAAGCGCTGCGCGTAGTTTTATAGCTGATCTGCTTCCAGAAAAATAAAATTTTCTTGTTTCAAAAAAGTGATTTGAAATAGCAACAGCCATCCATACCAATCCAATTGGTTTTTCTTCTGTTGCACCCGATGGACCCGCAATACCGGTGATTGAAAGAGATATGTCCGCCTTACCATATTTCCTTGCTCCCTTTGCCATTGCAATAGCAACCTCTTCGCTCACAGCACCAAATTTTCGTAATACTGTTTTTGGGACTTTCAATATTTTTTTCTTCAACCTGTTAGAGTATACAACAAAGGAACCATTAAAACATTCGGAACTACCGGGAATCTCAGTAATAAGATGTCCCGCAAGTCCACCTGTACAAGATTCTGCAAAAGCACAAACAAGTTTCCTTTCCTTTAACATAATCATAAGCGCTTCCTGAATAGAAATTCCATTTGTACCGAGAAAAGAATCTTCAAAAATTTCTCTCAAAGATGATTCAACTTCAGCAAAAAGGAATTGTTTAGTTTTTGGTAATTTTAGCCACAATTCAATCAGATAAGGAAGTGCAAGAATTGTCCATTGTCCCCCCAAAGAAATAATCCTTTCTCTGAGATTTTTCGTTTTTTCATCAACCACTGCCTCTGGTTCTCCTGCTATTCCAAATCCATTGCACACAGTATTTTGTGCAATGCCGTAATTCTTTTCTATATCTGGTAGCACATAGTTCGTTAACATTTCCTCAAACTCTCGGGGTGGTCCTGGCAGAAGAAAAATTATTCTTCCCATGTATTCTAACCTTATCCCTGGCGCTGTACCCGATTTATTGGAAAGGATTACACCACCCTCTATAATCATGGCTTGCTTTTTATTTAATTCGGGAACATTGACAATTCTTCTTTCTTTAAATCTTTCCTGTATCTCTCTCCAGATCTCCTCAGAAAAAACAAGATTTCTTCCCGTAAGTTCTGCTACAGATTCTCGGGTAACATCATCAAAAGTAGGGCCCAGTCCGCCTGAAACCACTACAATTTCACTATTTTCTAAACAGAAATTTATAGCTTTTTTAATTTCTTCACTTTTGTCACAGACAACCACATTGAAATTAACTTCAAAACCCCTCATTTCAAGTAATCTTGTCGCTATATGAATATTTGTATTAAGTGTGTGAAATAAAAGTTCACTTCCCACACATACGATACCGACACTATAAGCATTGGCTTTCTTATTCATAGCAATTATCTGATCCTGAACTATTCAGATAGATTTATCTTTTCTATAAGAGAACCATCAAGCAGATTTAAAAGCTCGATGGTCTTCCTTCTGATTATCCCTGCACCAGGAAAGTTCTTAGGAAGAGCGCAGCTGCCAGGATTGAGAAATATAACATCGGAGATTCGTTCAAGTTGAGCAAGGTGGGTATGCCCTGTGATAAATATATCAATCTTCCATTGCTTTGCGAGAGTTAAAAGTTCTTCTCGGGAATACCTATCACCATGGGTAATCAAAAATTTTTTTTCATATATCAAAGCAAAAGCAAATGGACTGCATAAGGGGAAATTACTTACCATCTGGTCGACTTCAGAATCACAGTTTCCTTTCGAACATATTATTGGAATATTTAATGAATTCAATTCTGAGGCAAGTGTACCAGGAGCATATCCTTCTGGAATAGGATTTCTTGGCCCAAAATAATAAATATCTCCTGCATGAAGTATGTATTCAATATCCGAAGTAAGATACTTTCTAACTTTTTCCCAGGCAGCAAAGGAACCATGTGTATCACTTATAACTAACACAGCCATCACGATACTCCTTTTTTCAAAACAGGTTTTTTCGGTAATACTTCAACGTAAAACTCCAGAAAAACTGCTTCCTTTCTATCCTTCAGAAATATTTTTATTTTCTTTCTGCCGGGTTCTTTAAAATTAAGAGTTAAAAAATAATGGTCCATCTGAGGAGTAATTTTTCCATCGATTATATCTTCGACAATGAGATTTTGTGTTAAACCTGATATATTGTTTCCGTATCTGTCAAAAACTGAAAATTCAATCCCTATTTCCTGATCCTGTATTGCAATGAGATTGTCGGTTAATAGCCTCATTCCAGAAGCTGTCTCTTATACACATCT
>JAOAAW010000005.1 GCA_026418655.1 bacterium
GTAATAAGTAGAACCGGTCTTTGAGTTTCTTCATAATTAGAGTAAAACAATATTGCACCCTTTCCCTTTCCTGGCCATAAACTGTCCACAGAATTTTTCCATAAACCAATATTCCTGCATGTCTGGTTCGTTTCAGGATTACCAACAACAAGGATTTCTCCGCCAGGATTTATCCAGGATATTCCGACGCCAAGAAGTTTTGATATCTCATTTGCAATATTTTTTTCAGTGTCTGAAGCTTTATATGAACAAAAAATCGTGAATTCCTTTTTTTCAATAAAATTTCTCATAGCATTTATCTGCTCTCTGTTGAAAAAAACTCTTGTGGTTACTTTTGGTTTTTTCTTCTCTGGAAATTCCAGCACAGGTGAAGTCAGGTATATTGTTCTATCTTTTTTCATTTCTCCGATGTATTTATTGTCAGAATCTAAAGCCTTCAATAACCAATCATCTTCATCAACCTTCACATCCAGTCTTATTGTTTTATCAGGAGATACAGGGATCCTTTCAATTATTTTTCCTTTTCCAGTTATCTCAATAAAACCCTTCCATAGGGGAAGGATTTCTCCCTTTAACAGACTGTTTGCCTTCTTTAATTCTTCAATTTCAATAAATAGCGGATTTGCATGCACAATGACTTTGTCTTTCAGCCCTGTAAAACTTCCAATGTACAATGAAGTTTTAAAACTTTCTCCTCTTTTCAGTGAAAACGCTCTCATCACTGGTTCAAGGGTTATTCCGGGGCAATTGTAATATCCCAAAAAATTATCTCCATCCACAATAAAGATCATTCCATCCCCATTTTCATTATTAACCCAGACCGCCCAGTTTTCAACAAGCAGAGGTGTTTTAATAACTTTTGGATTTACCCATTCTCTTGAGGGCTCATTTTCCCTGTGTCTATTGAAAAATTTATCGTTTCCATACACCTGGTAATATTTCTCTAAAATCAGAGATTGATTAAGCTGCAGCACACCTTTTTCAGTTTTAATAAAAAGTGTGTCATTTTTTTTCTGGTATTTTCCCCTTGCGCCGGGACTGAATATGTTATGAAGACGAAGAGAACTTCCTACAGGAATGCCCTGAAGATTGGTCAGGTTTAACCTTACTTCTATAACCCCAAAATCCTTTCTGACAATAATATCTTTTGTAAATCTGTATTTATCCTCAGTAACCTGCCGGAATGCCAGAACATTTTTTTCCTTGTTTAAACTTATTCCAGCAGGAACATAGAAATTACCATATTCGGGTCTGCCTGAAGGAATTAACTCCATTGTTACTGAATCCCAGATTTCGCTAAGCAGATGTCCTTTCAAATAATCTGTTTGTCCATAAAGCAGGTCTACCATTTCAAAGCCAGTAATATTATTTTTCCAGCTTTCTATTCCTGTTGTTCGTGGGCTTACTCTGAAAGAAATTAAAGAATTTTCAATGTTTATTGCACCATCGTTTTCAAATGCAAACCTGAGAGATTGATCACTGGCGAATACAGCAGCGCATAATAATAAAAAGCCTGCTGAAACCAATCCTTTCATTTCGTCTCCTTATTTTCTAAAACAAACCTTATTGCTCTTTCACGCACTTTATGGACCTCTTCTGGCGGTATATCAGCATGATTTCTCGTTGAAACAACCCAAGACAATAAATCAGCAAGTTTTGTATCCCCAAATTTTTCCCTGATTAAACTGAACAGTTTTATATCTTCCTGGGCCTGACGCACAATTTCAAATCTTTGAGAAGAAATCACTTCTTTTATTCGTGCATCCGGATAGAAAAGTGTGGTACCACCGACCCAGTCATGTTTGCTATTTTTTCCATAAACATTATAAACATAATAATCCCTGTGAGCGATGTGACCTTTAACTCCTGGAAGAGTATCTCCTCCCCACATGTGGCACCAGTAACCACCTCCATAATAAACAACTCCATCAAACTTTTTATTAAAACTATCCCAGAAGTAAAAATAGATTTCAGTTGGTAATCTTGTTAAGCTGAAATAAGGTGTGGCACAGGTATAGTTCCAAATGGTTTCACCTGCCTTTTTTCTCTCATTAAAAAAATTTCTGTTAAATCTTGATGGTTCATCATCTGGTAATATCTCACCCATCCATCCTGTGATGGCACGGTTCCATAAAGGGCACCAGATATCAATGGTTCCGACCATTTTTCTCGCAAATTCCTCATTTGTTCTATTATGTGCAACTGTGATTAACATTCCTGAACCCTTTAATTTAGAAGCCATTTCAACCCATTTATCAGCATCACCGGGTTCATCTCCAATCCTTGCTATTATTTTTCCTTCCAGATTTTTAGACTTCATCCATTCCTTCAATCCCTCAAAAAAGATCTTTCTGGCTTCCTCCATTGAGATTTTTTTGAAATTTGAAATTCCTTCTACCATTGGTTCCCAGTAATGGGGATGTACGCTCATTTCAAACCAGCCATCAAACCCACCCTTCCTGTAGGCATCTATTACATTGTTAATTTTATTTGGATTTATTCTGATCTTACCGTCAGGAGTAAAAGTTATTTCCATGTCATATGCAGAGATATTTACAACAGTTGCACCATGCGAAAAAAGAAGATTACCGAGTTTTCTTATGGCATCAAGGTATGTCTTTTCGTCGTTTTTATCAATTCCCAGATATAACTTGAAAACATTTTCATTGTAATTGTCCAAGCTGTACATGGGGAAAAAATCCATTTGCCATTTTTCAGGTAACTCAATATCAGCTACTTCAATTTTAATAGGAATCCTCTTTTCGTTATTCTTACATCTTATCTTTATATTACCCTGGTAAATACCTGGATTTATATCTTTTTCAATCTTGAAATTGATCCACAAGGAAATCTGTCTGGAAGCTGGTATTGTTTCTGGCAAACCTTCCCACATTGCATCATGATTTGCCATATATGTGATAAACGGTATTTCCATACCTTCTTTTTTTACCGAGCCAGGTAGGAATGTTGCATGGGGCAGGGGGTGACCTTCAAGATGTGCCGGTTGTTTACCCTCTGGATAAATATTTCCATCTCTATCCACGCCAGCAAATGACCATGGGATATATGACAATTGATAGTTAATTTTACTTCCTGCCAAATTTTTTATATCACACACTACTTCCAAATTTTTCACTTCTTCCGGTGAATACAAGAGCAAATGAACAGGTTCTATCTCACCCTTACAAACCAGTAGGTATAGGCCCTCTATCTTTTCTCTTATCATCCATGGCCTCGGTCTCATTTCTGGAGGAATTGTTCTTACCTGTAAGCCGTTTATTCTTGGTAAGGCAAAATTTTGCTGCAAGTATTTAATTGCTTTTTTAGCGCATGATACATCTGCGCCACCGACATATATAATCTGTCTACCAGGAACAAGAAAGTTTTCTGACACTGAAATTATTCCCTTACCCCCTCCTGGGAAATAAGGATCAACAAAACCATATTTTTTATTATGAACATTGACCACCAGGTTCTCTTCAGGACTGCCGACCAAAATTATCACTGAATCGCGGCAATCATTTCTCTGGTATTGATTGTTCAAAAAGGTACTTATATCACTGGCAGTTAAAAGTGGTACATGCCACTTTTTAGATAAATCTTTCAGTATCTCGAGATTTTTATCATCCATTCTATCACCCACCAGGATAAAAATGTCCTTAGTTTGGAGTATCCTTCTTATTTCTTCAGCATCCTGCTGGGAAACAGCTACTTCTCCCGAAAAATTGAATATTTTCTTTACGATTCTCGGTACCAAAAAATCTGTCTGAAAAATGCTGTAGTCATTTATCCCGACAAATTTTTCTTCCCGGAATGATGGGTAAAATGTTACTCTCATTTTAAGATTGAGTGGTTCACCCTTTTTCGCTGTGACTCCAAAAAAATCAGGCCTTATGTAATTGGATGTTTCGGAAAAGTTTGATAACCTGAAAACCACCTTTGACCTTTCTATCCCACCTTCTCCTCTGGTTGCACTCACATTACTGTTTATATCATCAAGAACATATGTAAACGCCCTATTTCCACAAGCTGCAGAAACCCATTTTGTCCCTTCAACACTTATACTTTCCTTTCCACCAAAAGTTATAGAGATATCTTCCTCTGTTTTGTTACTTTTAGAAAACAGGGTCCACTTGTTCTTTTCGCTTGCACTCACAAGTGTTTCTCCTGCAGCAATAAGATAAACTGAACCATCTTCGTCAGGAACAAAAATGGTTTCTGTATCAAACGTGGGTTTGTTTGTGAATAGTGTCAAAGTGAAATTTATATCACCGGATACCTTAACATTTCCGGATCTGAGTTCACCTTTTCCTTTCAGAATCAATTGAAGGCGAAAGGAACCATTTAATATTTTTACTTCAGGTATACCTTTAAAGACGCCAAATTGGGGGTTTGTAAGCCGTTTTATTCCAGCGTCAGTATTGTTTTCAAGATAGGTAAAATCACTGCATACAACATGATAAATCTCTTCCCAATCCTTCCTGTTATCTCGCCTGAAGGTTAGAAAAAATCTGTAAAGACCATTGGATATTTCATAAACTTTCTTGTTTTCATCGTATGTTATCTTTAGTGAATCTGATGGGACAGAACCGCCGTGCTCCACGATTTCAATTGTTTTTTCTTCTTTTGGTAACAGATCAATAAGAGATACCAGTTCAATTTTTCCATCAGGAAAAATGTCTTTCTGCACCGGTATCATTTTCTTGTTTTTGACATCAAAAATAGCAAAATCCCTATTTTCACTTACAGGAACAATTATCGGTATTTTTCCAGCAGTAAAATCAAAGGGATTTTTCACAATATAATAGTTTTTATCCTTACCCGGGAGCATCACAGCGACAAAGAATATGCATATCCAGAAAATTTTAAAAAATTTCATTTCCATGCCTCCATCTTAGTAAAAACTTCTCTCACATCTTCAGTTGTTGGGAAAAAATAGAAATTCAGCCCTATGCTGATTTCTTCTCCTTCAAAAATCTCGTCTGATTTACAGGCAAGATATCCAATTGTAGTTTTTTCCTTGCGCTGAATACATAATTCACTTTTTACCGGTGATAAGATACTGGTACCTTTTTTAACACACGGCACAATGTGAATACCAATTATTCCATTTTTTGCTTGTATAACTATAGAATTTTTTTCAAATTTGTAATCCCTGGTTTCGTTCAATTCTATCTTTTCAATGCCATCATCTGATTTTATATATGCTGCTATCGGTGAGGCCGAATGAATATCAAAATTAAAGGATGAAAAATTAATCCTGCCCTTTTTCAGAATTTTTATTTCTTCACCTAATGAAAACCACCCATTATTTCCCGGGAAGAATAGAATTCCTTTTGTTTTCCAGTAAGGTGTGCTGGCTGTTTCAGGAACTGGATTCTCACAGAGAAAAGTAAATGATTTTTCCTTGCTTTCAATGGAAGTTTTTTCAAATTTTTGAATAGAAGGACCACAGTTTTCAACAAGAACAAGATTTTCATTTTCTGCCAGAGATACCTTGCTTAAAAATGGAGAAATTTTTGCATCTCTAAAAATACATCTAATAAAATCATTCTGGTATTCTATTCTTGCTCTCCAGGTCCATCTTCCTGAATAAATACTGATATTTGGAGTGGATATATCTGCAATCAAACCGAAATCAGAGATGCCCAGCATCACAAAAAACAATAGAATTTTCCTGACCATATCCTTTCCCTTTTTGAAAGAACATCAGTATACTGAAAGATTCTTCAATCTTATGGATAGATTTTTCACAGGCACAAATTCTGTTATATCGAGAGTTTTTCTTGTCATCTCAACGGCAATGCCTTTGATCTTTATGGGATAAACTATCTGCTTATTACCTGTTTTCCCTGTCATTTTCCATTGTCCGGAAACCCCGCCTGGTACGGTTCTGTCAAACTGAAGTGGAGAATCTTTTGTAATCGGAAACTGTAAAAAACACCATCCATCAAAATTTATTGATATTGTGCCAGGCCAATCAAGAATGTCACAACCCCATCCATCTGTACCACACGAGAGGAGGGTTTTACCTTCAGCATCTTCTATTTCCCACATCACCCTGGCCCAGCTTGAATTACCCTTTACCCATACTCCAATGGTTGTTGGTTTTCCTACCACATTAACTGGTTTCTTTAATTTAAGAAGCGCATATTCATTCATTATCTCCGGGACATTGCCTTCTGGAATCAATTCTAATTCCAGACATCTTCCCATCTCTGCATCAACAACTTCCTTTATGGTATAATTACCCAAGGTTCTCAGTGGAGTGTGTCCTTTTTTAGGTGCTTCAAGTCTATTGTCTTTTTCCTTAATCAGTTCCCATTCTGAGATGCTTTCCATACTGTTAACAACTGTTGGTTTTACAAACCCTTTATTTTCCTCAAATTGTCTCTTTCCTGCAACTATTTCTTTCACAGGGGATTCGCTGACAATGTACTTAACACTGGTTCCTGCATCAAATTTCAAATCTCCCTGCCTGAGGAAAACTGTTTTACTCCTGCCATACATATCTTCTATAAGGACCCTTTCATCTTTTCCAAAACTCACAACGGCATCGCAACTTCCCCTTGCTGTCCATATGGCATAGATATACTGCGAGCCCTTTTTGAATTCTGGGGCATAAAGTGTTAGAGAACCTGTCGGTACTCTTCGGACAAATTCTGCACTGTCAAGAATTCTGGTTAAGGTGGATATTGCAACATAGGAAGGTTTTGGATACAGCAGAGGATATCTTTTCATTAATCCGGATGCGCCCCACAATGTGTTGTAATAACAATTGCCTACATCATAGAGAAGTGCCAGTGAGATCGTCGGGAATCTGTAGGCCAGTGCAATCAGAGCATCTCTTGTGTACCATTCTGCCTGTGTCTTTTTCCCTAAAATTCTATCCTGCCGATAAATCCATTCATAACATGAAGTTACTGGGATTTCATAACCAAATTTCCTTGCGGTTTCCCTTACAAACCATGCTGCCTGGGTTCCCCATTCAATTGGTTTTTCTGGCATCCATGTTTGAGCTGCTGCTTCAATACCAAGGTAATCAATATTTTTCACAGGATATCCCCTTCTGAAAAATTCTGCTGCTAAATCCGAAACAGAATTACAATTTCCAAAGACGATCTTTATGTCTGGAAATTTTTCTCTTAAAACCCTTGTCGCCACAGAAGCAATCTTCATAAGATTCTCTATCTCTTTATTCTTCTTTTCATCCGCAGGTTGAGGGGTTGCGTTATATAATTCAGGTGGTATTGTATTTCCTCCATAACTTTCATGAAATATGAGAGCCTGTTTGCAATTAGGCCAGCTTTTCAAAAATTCACTTACCCGTGTTTCATAATTCTTATACAAAACATCCTGATTATCATCAGGTTTCCACCCACTCCACCAGCGTACCTGAAACGCAGTGACTTTCCATGGAGCCATTTCTTTTTCAGAAAGGCTGCCATGCCATGCTGGCGCAAAACAGGAGTGTCTCAACCCTGCTTTCAGAAAAAGAGGCCCGATGATTTCAGGATTTGCTGTTCCAAAATGCGCATTTCCAAACCACCATGTTCCAAAAGGTGATTCATAACCATACCTTCTTGTATCTTCAGGAAGAATTGCAAAAGATGAGGGATGGTCTATCAGCAGCCGGTTATTGCTATCCAATATGCCAATCCTGAAAGCATACCAGCCATTTTCTTTGACTTTCAGAGGAATAACCATTGTTTCAGATTTTTCGTTTTCACAAATTATTTCCTGTTTCCATTGTGAAACAGGTTTATCTTCAATGTCAGAAATTTCGTATCCCAGGATGTATTTTCCTGTTTTTTTAGGTAACAGGTGTACCAGCATCTCTGCTCTTTCATTTTTTTGGTAGATGTTACCAACCTGAGAAGGCATAACCTTCATCATTACAGGGGATTCTTCTAATGTGATTCCAAAAATGTGTACACTGCTGACAGTATCGGTTGATGGCTTGTGTGTAAAATCCCACTGTGCAGTAAGTAATCCAGTTTTACCAAGAATTTCAAAATCAAGATAATATGGTTGTGGTAAAACACCTCTGAAATAATTTCCTCCCATGTCATAAATTAAATCCTGGATTTCACCCACCTTTAGAAAAACTTCTGCGAGAAATAGGGATGTTGTCTTCTCATTGCCTTTATCGTCAATATATTTGATTGTTCCCACTTTTTTAATGTTTCCCTTTTCTCCTGTCATCCATATGGTTGTGTCTGCTATGGCATCACCACGGCCTCCAACAATATACCTGGTTAATCTGGCAGTTAGAACAGGTTCTTTCTCTCTGGTATCCTCTACTGCACACAAAATATAAGCCCTTATATACTGGTTGAGCGGAACAGAATAATGAAGAAATTCACTCAATCCATCAAAGGGGGACCTGCTGAAATACTGGTCAATTTCATAACCGGTTTTTGCATAATTTTTCACTTTACCGAGGTCAAAATTTTCACCATTGCCTATTATAAAAGGAATACCATTAACATACTGGATACCATTCTTAAACGGAAGATTCACCTGCCTCATTATTCCTGGATTTGAATGTGTTGTTATGTCCAGCATCAGAAATTTAGAATCGACAGAAATTTTTTCACACATACAATCTTTTATTTCAGCATCTCCATTTGCCTTTACAGTGATCTTTTTCAGCAAAGATTTTATCTCATTAAAACCAGCATAGTTTCCATTTATCCAGAATTCTATTCTTGAACTTCCAATCTTTTTAATGGAGAATGGGAAAAAAGTGCTGCTTGCAGCAGGAAGAATTTCCCAATTTTTTATCAATTCATCTTTTTTTTCTCCTGTTTGATAAAAATTGAGATTGGGTCTTATATAATACTTAATTCTGAGTTCAGGAAATTCAATGAACGCATCCTTCTGATCTCCACTGCTGGCTGAATGAGCATTAATTATTGTTTTTTTTCCATCAGCAAAAAGCAGGGTTATAATAATCCCGGGTTTTTGAGTGCCTGCCTTAAGCAGTGTTTTAACTTCACAATTTTCTTCAGGTATTGGAATTTCTATCTCTTTGAGGGTTTCACCAAAACCACATAGCTGAATTTGAAATAATGAACTCAAAACGAAAAAAACGAAAATCATATTACCCTTTTTTTAAAAACCAAACCCCAGCAATACCTGTCATCAATCTCTCCAGGGTGTCCAGTAACGTATATTTTCATAGGGCCAGCCCGGTGGATATGGTTCATCTATGTCATACTGTTTATGATAGGTTACATGGCCATCACACCATACAACGTTCAAAAAAACACCATGTCTTCTTGATGGAGTGGTATAATAACCACCATGATTCCAGTAGAAAGCCCATGGACGCCTTGTTTCAATCATACAGATAGTCAGAGTAGGGTCTTTTATTATGCTGTATTTTTTGAAAGCCCTGGTATTTGGGTCAATATATGGATCCCGGTTTGGATAGTTGCTGTAGACAGAATAACCTAAGTACGCATTGTATCCATAATCAACTCCATAGCCATACCATGTTGATGTATCCTTTGCAGATACAGATGGACACCTGTAAACATTTTTATTTTTGTGATAATGCAACAACACATCTGGCCAGTATGGTGGACGTGGGTCAGGCCAGTAAGCATTTGACGGCATGTATTCATTGTTGTCCTGAACATACATTAAAAAAGCCAGCCCTAACTGTTTCAAGTTACTGGTGCAAACTGACTGCCTTGCATTTTCTCTTGCTTTACTGAGGACAGGCAGAAGCATTGCTGCAAGAATCGCGATGATTGCAATAACAACAAGAAGCTCTATCAATGTGAATGCCCTGGGTTTTTTATATAATGCCTCTTTTTTCATTCATATCACCTCCTTTTAGCGAACTTATAAAAAC
>JAOAAW010000036.1 GCA_026418655.1 bacterium
TTTTTCTCTCTGTATTGAACCAATCCAGCAACTACCAATACCTTTATCAATTGCTGCAAGAAGAATATTCTCAATTGCTGCACCAAAATCAGCCTGTGGTGTAAAAGATTTCCTCTTCCTGTTATTGAGAACAACGATATAAGCGACAGGTCTTTCTCCTTCTTTCGGTGTCCCATCTGGTCCAAGATAAGCAGCCCATGCAAGTGTAGAAAAAACAGGCTCAAGTAACTTTTCATCATCTATAACAAGAAATTCCCATGGTTGAAGGTTTCCGCCACTTGGAGCAAGTCGTGCTGCATCAACAAGTTCTTTCAAAATATCAAACGGAATTGGCTTTTGAAGAAATCTTCTGACAGTTCTTCTTTTTCTTATTGCTTCCATTGTTTCCATTGTTTCTCCTCCCGATAGAAATGGTCGGGGCGCCCGGATTTGAACCGGGGACCCCCAGAACCCCATTCTGGTGCGCTAAACCGGACTACGCTACGCCCCGAACGATAATTATAGTTTACCATCTCTGAAGAATGAAATGTAATTCATGCAAAACTGGTCTGTACCAGTAAGAACACCAACAGCACATCTGGCTTCAAGGATCCCTTGGTCAACCGGGTCTATTATAACTGCATCAAGTCCTTCGTACATTGCAATAGCAAGGGCATACTTATTGATAAGTTTTCTTTTTGGTAATCCGAAAGAAACATTTGAAAGTCCACATATTGATCTTGTCGTAGGAAATTTTTCTTTTATCGTCTTAAGGCTTTTCAAATAAACCCTGAAAGCTTCGTTGTCAGTACTGACCGGCTGAACTAAAGCATCATAGAAAATATTTTCCTGTTTTATTCCGACCCCGGTTAATTTCTCATATATAATACCTGCGATACTGACCCTTTTCTCCCACGATGATGGAATTCCTGAATCGTCCATCGTCAGTGCAACAATATAAACATCGGGAAATTCTTTCAATAAAGGCATAAACTCAGCCATTTTTTTTGTTTCTCCATTTATTGAATTAACCATCACTGGTTTATTTTTAACAATTGGTAGACACTGAGCAAGTACGTGTGTACTTGAACTATCAAGTGCAAGTTTTATATCCGGATAAGCATTCTGTACAATGCTTATAAGCCATTTCAGGTCTTCTACTTCTTTACTTGAACCTGTTCCTGCATTCAAATCGAGAAACTCACTTCCACATTCAATCTGTTTTTTTGCTTCTCTCAAGAAAAAATGCTCATCCTTCTTCTCCAATGCTTCACGGATTGGTTTTCTTGTAGCGTTAATCCTCTCTCCCACAATTATCATTCTATCCTCCATTTATGGTAAAATTTTTCTATGGAAATCGATAAAAGAGAGTTCGAAGAAATAGTTTATCAGAAATTGAAAAAATTACCAGAGGTATTCAGAAGTAAACTTGAAAATATTGAGTTTTTTGTTGAGGATGGCTCTTCGGACAGACTCCTTGGGCTTTATCATGGTGTACCATATGGAAAAAGAACAAACTATAATCTTGTGATGCCAGACAAAATAATTATCTATAAGAAAGCATTTGAAAAAATTTGTGCTACAAAAAAAGAACTTGAGAAAAAAGTAGAACAAGTACTTCTCCATGAAATTGGCCATTATTTTGGGTTCAGTGAAGAACAACTGAGAAAACTTAAATATTGAGCTTACGACTGCCTGGCTTTATCAGCGGTATTCCCGATTTACATAATGGACAATCTTCCATGTTATAATTGACAACATCTATCCTGAGTAAACATTCAACAGAAACATCAAGATTATGAGTTCCCCTCTGAACAAGACAACAAACCCCAACCACTTTTCCACCAAACTGTTTAACAACATCTATAACCTCAGAAACAGAAGCGCCTGTTGTTATAACATCTTCACAGACTAGAATTGATTCGCCCTTTTCTATGGTAAACCCGCGCCTTAGTTGCATACTATCATTTTCTCTTTCAGTAAACATTGACCTGACACCTAATTTTTCTGCAAGGACATAAGAAAATACAATTCCTCCAATCGCAGGACCAATAACAGCATCAATCTTCTTATTGACAAATCTTGAGTAAATTTGCTCAGCAAGCATACCGGCAATTGCGGGATATTGAAGAACCCTTGCCATCTGAAAATATCTGTTGCTATGAAGTCCAGAAGAAAGAAGAAAATGTCCCTCAAGAATTGCGCCGGTTTTGTTAAAAATTTGAAGGATTTCTTGTTCCGTCATTTCTCAAACCTGTGTAAAGCAAGTTTTTCTATTTTCTTTATCCTCCTTAAATGTCTGCCTCCGCCAAATTTGGTTTCAAGAAAAACCCTTACAATTTCACAAGCAAGTTCATTAGCAATTATCCTGCCACCCAGAGCAAGTGCATTGGCATCATTGTGAAGACGTGCTATTTCAGCAAGAAATGGCGTATAACACAAAGCTGCACGAACATCAGGAAATCTATTTGCTATAATGCTCATTCCAATACCTGTTCCACATATCAAAATAGCCCTATCAATTTTCCCATTTGAAAGTGCCATAGATGCTCTTGCACCATAGTCTGGATAATCAACCTTTTTCAGAATATCAGGACCGAAATCTATAACTTCATAACCTTCTTTTTTTAAATATTGGGCAAGATACTTTTTCATATAATATCCAGCATGATCACTGGCAAGTCCTATCTTCATATTTTAATCCTTGTTAGGACGCAATCATGTATCTTTTCTTTTATTATATCCCTTATCCTGCGATATTCATAAATATTACCACCCGCTGGGTCTGGTATATTAAGAACAAAAGTTCTATCGGACGCATTGGGAAACAATTCTAAAACCATTTTCCTGTGTTTTTCTTCCATAACAAAAATAAGATCGCTAAATTCTATTATCTCTTTTTTAATAACCGATGAAACAAAATTTTCAATATCAATACCATCTTCTCTCAATACTTCTACTGCCTCCCTGCTGATACTTCCAGAGAAATTTGTTTCGGTTCCTGCTGAAACAACTGTGATGCGTCTGTCTACAAATTTCTGAAAAATTGCTTGAGCCATCGGACTCCTGCATGAATTACCTGAACAGACAAAAAGCACTTTACCCCTCATAAGTTTTGGAATATCCTGGGTCATATCCCATATTGCGGATTCCTGACCACAAATTTCTCCACCATCAATGACAATTGAAACATTGTCAATTATGGATGGATGTAACAGACCGATATTTGAAACACTGCCAGTAAAAGAGATATTTGCACTTGTGGAAGCAAGAAACAAGAAATTTTCACAAAGGCGGTTTACGAATTTAAAATCTGGTATTCTCAACGCTATTGTATTTTCTCGTGTTACTACATATTCACTCTTGATTCTTGTCCTGAATATGAATGTATTTCTTCCCGGCCAGCGATTTGAGATAAAAGGCAGAAATTTCTCTGGAATGAATGCCAGTTGCTTTGCTTGGTCAATACTTTTTACAAATCCTATCAGGGGTTTTGACTCTGGCCTTCCTTTTATCTTATATATACTTTCTTTTGCCTTTGCATTTTCGCCATCACAAATAATCCCATAAACAGTATCAGTGGGTACAATGGCAGTACCTGAATTTTTCAGGATAATTTCTGTCTTGGCAAGCAATTCATTCTCAAATTCATTGTTCAACTTGAATATTTTTTCCATTGATTTTTACATAATTTTTTAAGATTCCTATTTTCTCAATTTCGCATTCTACAATATCACCATCTTTGATTGGACTGATACCTTCCGGTGTCCCTGTAGAAATAATATCACCCGGGTAGAGTGTAAGATATCTGGTGATAGCCACTATGATCTCTGGAATTTGAAAAATCATCTGTCCTGTTGATGAGGATTGTCTAATTTCACCATTTATTCTCAATTCTATCTTTAAATCATCATTCCAGTTTAACTCATCAGAAGTTACAATCCATGGACCAACAGGGCAGAAAGTATCCATACTTTTTGATCTGAACCAAGGATATTTTTTGCTCTGATCAATTTTTTGCATGCTTCTTGCAGTAACATCATTAAGAATAGTATATCCGGCAATACACTGCTGAGCGGTATCCGTATCTGCATTTCTGCATGTTTTACCCATAATAAATGCCAGTTCAACCTCGGGATCAACTCTACCAATATTTTCAGGAATTCTTATCTCGGCAAGGTGTGGAATAATACAGGATGACGATTTTTCAAAATAAATAGGTTCCTCTGGAATTTCCCAGCCTCCTTCAGAAGCATGACTTTTATAGTTTAAACCAAGACAGATAATTTTCCCTGGTTTCAAAAGCGGCATATATTCAACCTGTTCAAAAGAAACCGAAGCGTTTGCCATATATCTAATTTTCCCGATCAAGTTATTTGTAATAATTTTTTCAATGGGAATGTTTCCAATAGAAAAGACCTCATTATTTTCAACAATTCCTGTAAAAATTTTTCCTTTATGTCTGAATCTTCCTATTTTCATTTTTTTCTGCCAGCGTTAAGTATAATTTTAACACATTGACTATCTTTCTTTTTTCAGCTTCTTTATTTTTTCTCTGTACATTATTGCAGTTTCAAAATCAAGTTGTCTCGCGTATGTCATCATCTTTCTTTCAAGTTTCCTGATAAGTTTTGAAACATCCTTACCGTAGAGTTCCTCCTCTTCGGCAATGAGCAGTTTTTTCTCCTTTTTCTCTTTACTTCCCACAATATCTGCTATAGTCTGATAGATAGGTTTTACAACAGGCTCAGGGGTTATGTTGTGAATACGATTGTATTCCATCTGAATCGCCCTTCTTCTTTCTGTTTCATCTATGGCTGCCTTCATTGCCTCTGTTATTTTATCAGCATACATAATAACCTCTCCATCAATACTTCTTGAAGCCCTTCCTGCAATCTGAATTAAAGAACGTTCGGATCTTAAAAATCCTTCTTTGTCTGCATCCAGTATTGCAACAAGACTTACTTCAGGAAGATCTAATCCTTCCCTCAAAAGATTTATTCCCACAAGCACATCAAAGGTTGCGTCTCTCAATTTTCTGAGAATTTCAACCCGTTCCAGGGTGTTAATTTCATAGTGAAGATACATAACTTTTAAGTTCATGTCTTTGAGATAGTCACTCAATTGCTCTGCAAGTTGTTTGCTAATGGTTAAAACAAGTACCCTCTGTTTTTTTTCAATTCGTTTTCTAATTCTACAAACCAAGTCATCCAGTTCGTTTTTTGTTGGGAGCACCCTAATTGGCGGGTCGACAAGGCCTGTAGGTCGAATAACCTGTTCAACAAGAAATTGAGATTTTTCTCCCAGTTTTTTTATTCCAATCTTTTCAAGTTCATAAGGTCCCGGAGTGGCTGAAACACAGATAACCTGATTTATCATTGATTCAAACTCTTCAAAGGTCAAAGGTCTGTTGTCAAGAGCAGATGGTAATCTGAAACCATATTCTACCAGTGTTTCTTTACGAGACCTGTCACCAGCGTACATTCCGCGAATTTGCGGTATTGTCATATGGGATTCATCTATAAACAAGAGATAATCTTTCGGGAAATAATCAAGAAGACATTCAGGCCGCTCTCCAGGAAGTCGTCCGGCAAGATGTCTTGAGTAGTTTTCAATTCCGTGACAG
>JAOAAW010000038.1 GCA_026418655.1 bacterium
GATATAAACCAACCTGGCACTGGGAACAACCAACTGTATATTCAAAATAAAACTATCTTGGAACCAGTGGTTGCAGTGGTTGAGGTCGTACTTGAGGTGCTGCAACCATCGGTTGTCTTAACATCTGCTCTATAATATCATCCATCATCACAACAAGTTTAATCTGCTGTTTTGGGGTTAGAATCTTTCTTATATCATCCCTGATTTTCTTCACGGTTTCATTTGTTTGTTGGGATGATTTATCAAATTCAGCAATTTTTTCTTCGATATTTTTTGCAACATTTTCAGTTTCTAACATTGGTAAGAGTTCTCTCATCAGTTTTTCCTTTGCTTCTTTCTGTTTTCTAATCACATTTGACATTTCCCTGAATCTGGAGATGAAATCGGGCATCTGATCATCTGAAATCTCAAGGTCATTGATCATTCTTACGAGAATATCATTTTCAAAATTTCTCCGTATTTGTTGAATTTGTTGTGGTTGCATCTGTTGAAGTGGAACTTTCATTTCCTGGCAGTATCCGAAGTTTATAAGAAGAGGGATCAAAAACAAGATGCTTATTATCTTCATTTCGGCCTCCTTTTTCTGCCTGTTTTTTACATTTTAATAAAACTAAGTATCCTGGGTTTTACAAGTTTTACAAAATCTTCAAATGAAATTCTTATAAGTTCTGTATGCGTACCTGCATTGAACACGATTTCTTTGTTTTCTGCTAACGAATCTTCAACGAACGTTTCCATTCCATAAAGATTTCCAAAAGGCGGCATTGCTCCTATTTCGCACTCTGGAAAGGCATCCTTAAATTCCTGTTCAGTCGCTATTACAAGGGATCTTGCGCCAGTTGCTTTTTTCAATATTTCAACATCAACATGATAATTGGCAGGCAGCACTGCCATAGCCAGTTTTCCGTCCTTATTCACAATTACTGTCTTTGCAAGTTCTTTTCCGTGTATATGCGCTGTGGCTGCTATTTCCTGTGCGGTGTATGCTGGAGAATGCTGGATTGTGATATATTTGATGTTGTTGGCATCCAGGAATTCTTTTAGTTTTCTGGAAGGCATACTCTTCACCTCCTTTCGCTTACCATTTTTATACCTTTGATTTGTCTATGGTGTCAATCTTTTTCCTCGTGCCACTGCGCATCAATAATTTTTGTGTCCTCTCTAACCGATTCATTAGGTGGATAAATAACTACATTTCTTTTGATGATAAAGAACTTTTTCTTCCTGAAAAGTAAGGAAAGTAAGGAGAAAATTATTGGAAGTATCAACATGGCAAGTAATAACCCCAATAACATAAAAGGTAAGATAAAAAGCCAGATTAGAACTTTCATGTTTCGTTATTCGATCTGAACCAGGTAACCTATTCCGTTTTCATTGACTCTTGGATTAACACTTTTTTGCCAGGGACCAGAAGAAAATCTGTTATCACCTTTTCCAATGTCAATGAGAAAACTGAAATTTCCACCTATTAGATTCTTGGGGTGATATTCTAATGGACCAGGAATTCCCTGAACTCTGGATGGGTTAGGTCCATTGTATGCATCAGAACCATTTCCGTCAATAAGTAATGCCCAGGATCCCTGGCACGCAAAGCCCTGACCACTTATTGTGGCTGTGTAGATGTCATCACCTGAAAAATCAAGAAGTGCAGCAGTACCTATATCCCATCCAAATCCCTGTATTCCAAGTGTGCCTGTATATGTATCGTTTCCGGTATCATCATAAAGAAGACCTATTGCATAATGGCAGGAATAACCAAAACCGTATCTTGTAAAATCGTTGGTCAAAGGTTTTCGGATGTCGTTACCGTCAAAATCTCTTGCGAGTCCTGCGGCAAACCAGTATCCACCTGTTGAAAAATAGTCATTTTCATAAATATCATCTCCACTGCCATCAAGCAGTATTCCCAATCCACCATTTGAAATTCCTCTGAAGCCAGAGCCACATCCTTGAGACCATGCATGCTTATACCGACCCGGTGGTTCCTGATATGGTTCATCGTATTTTCCGCCTGCTATGTAATAATCATTTCCATCAGAATCTTCAATTATTCCAATCCCATACATTCCACCATATCCCTGTCCAAAAAGTCGAACCAGGTATTTATCGTTTCCCTCTCTGTCTATCAGAATACCAATTCCACATACTGCACTTCCCTGTGCCCTTCTGTCTCCGGTGTAAGTGTCATCTCCGTGGTTGTCGATGAGTATTCCAATTCCCATGAGACCGGTTCCCTGACAAACATCTGTACTTTCATATATGTCATTTCCATTTTCATCATAGAGTATGCTGATTCCAAAAAAACCAGCACCCTGCGAATATCCATCAGGAGCAATATACCTATCATTACCCTGAAAGTCAATGAGCATTAGTACTGGTTTTTCAGCAGTGGTTTTCCCACCAATGTAGGTATCATTTCCAGCAGGGTCAATTATACAGGCAATACCCTTCATTGTATCAATGTCGTATTTATCATTACTCATTGTTCCAACAAGTATTTTTCCATATCTTCCTGGTTTTAATCTTTTCGTTTTTTCAAAATCAGGATGATTAAAAATTTCACAAAGAAACATTGCTGCACTTATCAGTTCAGGCATATCTATCTTGGCAACCATTGAAGCAAGGGCAAGTCCTGTTTGCTTTTCTGGTAAGGTATGGGCGACAACATCACCGAGCTGTCTTACTGTTAATCGTTCTGTAAGTTCCATGAATTCTGCAAGTTTTTGGGGTGAGAAATGACTGAGACAATTCTTCACATTGGTTTCAGCATTTTTAATACTTTCATTCATAAAAATCAACATATGGTTTTTTTCTGATGACTTTTTGGATATCTCTACTTGCAGGTCAAGACAATCTGCACATTTTCTAAGGACATTGCAAATTTCTTTTGACCCTGTTTTACAATAGCCGTGTAATTCCCGGGTAAGAGATTCTCCTTCAACGAAACAATCAATCGGATTTCTTAGCCACCTATCAATGATGTTCAACCTGAAATAGCCATTTTTATCATTCCACCACTTATCTCCACTGGTTTTATCAAGAATATCAGAAACATATTTAGTATACATCTGACTGATATCCCACTGTTTATTTTCTTTCAGTATATTTATGATTATTTGTTGAACCTTTTTTACAACTTCAGCTGGATTTGTCTGACAGTATATCAAGTCATTGCAAAGTAAAATGAGAAAGATGATGGCTAATTTTTTCACTTTTTAATCTCTGGAATCAGGGAAAAAATTTCGTTCTTTATTTTTTCAAGTAGTTCCTGAGTTTTTCCTTCAAATCTCATTGTGATTACTGGTTCTGTTACTGATTTTCTTATCAGTGCCCAGCCATTTTCAAATTGAATTCGTACCCCATCAAGCGTGCTTATCATGTCAGACGGGTAATGCTTGATAATTTTTTGCAGTATTTCTTCAGAGTTCCTGACAGGAATTCTTATATCTGGAGTTACAGGGTATTTTTTAATTGATTCTGTCTGTTGTGATAGTTTCCCTTTTTTCTGAATAATCTGCGCCATCTTCAATGTTGCAAACAGTCCATCATCACCCTTGATTTCCTTGAAAAAATAATGTCCTGAGATTTCACCTGCAAAGGCAGCGTCAGTTTCAAGGAATCGTTTTTTTATAAAAGCATGTCCGGATTTTTCCATTATCGGAATTCCATCCAACTTTTTTATTTCTTCGCTGACAATCTGTGAACACTTAATATCGTAAACAACGATCATTTTTTTTCTTTCTAAAAGGATATCTCTAACAAAAATTACTATTGCAACATCTGTGGGCACAACATTACCTTTTTCATCTACAAAAATCGCCCTGTCTCCGTCTCCGTCATAGGCAACTCCAAAATCGGCATTCGCTTCAACAACTTTTTTTTGCAAATCTTTTATATTTTCATAAATTGCAGGATTCGGAGACCTGTTCGGGAAAGTGCCATCTGGCTCACAGAAAAGTTTAACCACATTAAATCCAAGTTCACTCAATACTTCGGGTGCTATTTTCCACCAGCAACCATTTCCGGCGTCGACAGCTATTTTCAGATTCCCTTTTTTGAAGAAATTTTTTATATAATCCTTGTATGCCGGGATAACTTCTTTTATGAAAATTTTTCCTTTACCCTGCGAAAATCTTTCCGACTCCACAAGCTTTTTAATCTCTTTTATCTGTTCTGGTGTAATTGGATATTTCCCAGGTACGATTTTCATTCCATTATCGGAAGGTGGATTATGAGAACCTGTAATCTGAATTCCGCATTCTAATCCAAGATGCTGGATAGCAAAATAAAAGACAGGTGTAGGCACGATTCCTATATCTATCACATTGCAGCCCGAAAATATCAGTCCGTTAATAACTGATGTTTTTAATTTTTGCGTACTTGGCCTTAAATCTCCACCAACAACAAAATCTTTATTTCTATACAGTGTTCCAATAGCCCTACCTACTCGCAAGGCTATGTTTTCCGTCAATTCTTCTTCATATTTTCCCCTTATATCACACGCTTTGAAGATGGACATTTTTTACTCTTTTTAAATATAACCTCTAATTTCTAATTCTCTAATAAATTTTTGATATTGCTCTTCATAAATCGGCATCCATTTTTTTTCAGGTTCATAATAGTGTGTTATCTTTACCATATTTTGACAAGCTTGGGTTAGATTCTTGAAATAGGTACGAGATGCAGCAAGAATGGCTGCACCTGCTGCTGCCTGGGTGTTTGCAGGTAACGCGAGAGTTTTATTAAGAATGGATGCCCTTATTCTATTCCATAAAGCACTTTTTGTCGCACCACCTGCAATTCTTACTACATCTTTTATCTCTGCACCAAGACTTTTTAGTGTTTGATAGGCAAGTTTTTCAATATATCCTACACCTTCAAGGTAACAGGTGTAGAGCGTTTCCTCATCGCAGTCCATAGGTTCAAAACCTTCCGCCTCGTTGTGTATAAATGGAAACCTTTCACCCTTTCCAGTGAGTGGCCAGCAAAGTTTATCCGTAGGCGCTATATTTTCCGCTCTGTTTTCAAGGTATTGCCACTTTGATCTTTCAAACCTTCTCATTATGCATTCTCCTCCGGTATTACTTGCACCTCCTGGAAGCCACCAGCCATCAGGATGTTTATGATTATAGATTCTTCCCAGTGGATCTTTCAAAATTTTTTCTGTTACGCCCTTGATGACAAGTGTTGTTCCAAGAGTTGAATTCCATTCCCCAGGAGTTATTGCACCCGTTGAGATCTGAGAAGCGCAACCATCGGTCATGCCAGCCACGACAGGAATACCGGCTGGAAGGCCTGTTTCATTTGCACATGACATTGAAACAACTCCAATAACTGCGCCGGATGGTACAACTTCTGGCAATATTTCAACTGGTATTCCCAGATGTTTCTCAATTTCATCCGGCCATTTACCATCAATGAGGTCAAATCCTGATTTCAGAACGTTTGTGTAATCACTTATACAGAAATTTCCGGATAATTTACCTGTTATAAAATCTGCTGCGTGAACAATTCTGACTGTTTTATCAAAAATGTCTGGCATATTTTCTTTGACCCAGAGAATTTTTGCAAGAGCATATGAGCAATTGAATTTATATCCCATTTTTTCAGTCAGACCTTTCAAAACCTCATTCAAAATTTTTGCTTCTTTTTCACTTCTTTTATCGTTGTACATTATTGCGGGTAACAGCGGTTGGTAGTTTTTATCCAAGAAACAAACAGTACCTGAAGTTGAAGATACAGAAATTGCAGAGATTGTATTTCGGTTGAGTTCAGAAAGTACTTTTCTCAGGCATAATACGACGGCATTCCACCATTCATAAGGAATCTGTTCATGTCTTCCTTCATTCAGTGTTTTTATGTTCTCAAAAACTGTTTCTGCACTTGCTACCGTTACACCCTCAGTGTTAAGACCAACTACTCTGACACCCTGAGTTCCAATATCAATTCCAATAAAAATTTCGCGCATTTTTTTCTCTTCAAAAGGGTTTTCAATTAATTATATCACAACGCAACAGGCAATAGTGGAAATTTGTGATAGAATAGTTTATAAAAATTAATGGAGGTATTATGCATAGAATAAAAAGTTCTGTGAGGAAACGACTTGATAGAAGTAAAAACGCGCTTGCCAGGATAAAGAACATGGGTGCTGCTGTGAAGAAAATTCACAGAACAAAAATTGTTCATATATCAAGGTTAAAACTTGGAAAATTCAAACAAAAAATAAAAGTTCATATAGAAAAAGGCAATTTCATCATTAAAACAGTTGAAGATGCAAGAGAACTTGAGAATGTTTTGAGGTTGAGATTTAATGTTTTTTACCAGGAACTGCTTGAAAAAAATGCTGTGATACAATCTGACATTGATCAATTTGATTTCATTTGTGACCATCTTGTGATCATTGATAAGGAAAAAAACAGTTATGTTGGCACTTACAGACTCAATTCTTCGAGTTTCTCAAAAAAATTTTATTCTTCACAGGAATTTGATATTACTAATATCTTGAGGTTACCTGGTATTAAACTTGAGCTTGGAAGAGCATGTGTTGATAAGGAATACAGAACAGGAATAATAATAGCGTTACTCTGGCGTGGTCTTGCAGAATATGTTCGTATAACTGGTGCACGGTATCTCTTTGGATGTTCAAGTGTCAAAACAACCGACATCCGTGAAATTTCTTTACTTTATCTTTATCTAATGAAATACCATAAAGCCCCTGATACCCTTATTGTTGTACCACGAAAGAACTTTAGAATTCCGTTGTTATCCGAATTTATCAGGAACTCTGAATATTCAAAGGAAGATATCAATGGTGCAAAATCCCTTATACCACCACTTTTATCCTTTTATCTTAAAGCAGGTGCTTTTGTTTGTGGAGAACCTGTACTGGATAAGGTATTTAAATGTATAGATTTTTTCACAGTTCTTGATATGAAAAATCTTTCAGAAACATTGGAAAAGAAGTACAGCGTTTGATGAAGCGTATCAAATTTTTTTGCAAGATCGTTTTTATTGGCATTTTAATACTTCTTTTCTTATTCACTTCTTTCTTGATCTTCCTTTTTCCAGGTAGAAATCGCAGGAAACATATTGTTGCTAACTGCTCTTATTTTTGCAGACTTGCGTTGAAATTGCTTGGAATAAATATTAGAATAAATAGCAATTTTTCTCCCGGTGGCAAAACATATCTGATTGTAAGCAACCATGTTTCCTATCTTGACGTACTTTTGATAGCAAGTATTTTGCCTGCGTCGTTTATAACTTCTGTTGAAATATCAAAGGATATTTTTCTTGGTACCCTTGCAAAATTTGGTGGGAGTATTTTTGTTGAAAGAAGGAAAAAAACAAGATTGATGAGAGATCTTGAATCAGTATCAAAGGTTTTAAAAGATGGAGTGAGTGTTGTTTTGTTTCCAGAAGGCACAAGCACAAATGGTGAAACAATATTACCATTCAAGAAAACTCTTTTTCGTTCAGCATTATATTGTGGAGTAGAAATACTTCCAGTATGCATTCGTTATATTTCAATAGAAGGTGCCCCCGTAAACAGAGGAAATCGGGATTTAATATTCTGGTATGGTGATATGAAATTTTTTCCGCATTTTGTACACCTTCTGAAATTGCAAACGATAAAAGCAGAGATTAACATTTTGCCTGCCATTTCGTCATTATCAATAAAATCCGATACAGCGGCAAAACTTGCCTACAAATCTATATATGAAACCTACCAAAAATTTTATTCTTGGTGAAGATATATATCCCAGTTTTTGTATTTGACAAGAGCTTCGTATATTGGTTCAGCTGTATCCGAAAGATTTATTGCAACATGATGTTCAAAACCATTTTCACATATCAGTTTGAGTAAATCCTGTAGGTCATAAATTTCAGCAACTCCAACACCTCCGAATGTTTTCAACGGGTCTTTTGTGATTTTACCAGTGCATACATATCCATCAATTTCTCCCAGACAGTCATCGGTAGATAATCTTAAAAATGTAACAGGCCCCGGTTTTATTTTACCCTCAACGGCACCGAAGGTTTTTTCTTTTCCTACAGTTTGTTCAAGAATTACATGATGGGTCATTGTTGGTTTTTCAAGAACTTCTACTGGGAAATTGCTGCAATGGAAAAGAACTGTTTTGTTTGGATCTTCACCATAGTTGTTGTTCCAGTCAACAATCGCCGATGGTTTTTGTGATGCAAGCTGCAGAATATACATTGAAAGTAATCCTGTGACATCCACCTCACAGGCAGCGGGTATCATTTTATGACTGAAATAACTCATCACTCCACACGGAAATATCCCAAAATTTTCCTGTATGGATGTCCAGCACTGGAACGCAAAACCTTTTAATTCTTTTTCTTCAATCCATTTTTGAATTGCGGTGATAAGTTTTGCCATTTTAAGTACAGCTTCTGCTTCTCCTTTTGGCTTCATATAACTTATAAATTCATCAAGATTTTCTTTAACCTTTGAATTTGAATCCTCAATCCTATTTATTTTTGCGAAAAGTTCTGAAAGATCCATGACATCAACAGAGATTCCATGTCTTTCAAGGATTTTTTCACTGTATCTAACTGTTTTAAAAGGGTCTGGTCTTGTTCCAATCGCACCGAGCTTCAGACATTTCAATCCCTTTGTTATCCTGCATATTGCCAGAAATCTGGCAAGGTCTTTCTTGAAACTTTCTTCTTCCGGAAATACTGTATGATTGGATGTTAGTGAATATTTTATTCCGTATTGTCTCAAGTTTCCACAGGCAGAAATTTTGCCGCAAAAGCTGTCTCTTCTTCTTGGTGGGTCCATCTTGTCAATTTCGTCAGGATAAGCATGGATTAACACCGGTACATCAAGATTTGAAAGCCTCAGTGTATCAGCGATTGCCTGTTCATCCCCAAAATTTGGAAGGGTTACGATAATTCCGCTTATTTTTTCTGCATGTTTTTTGAAAAGTGCAGCGCATTTTTTTGCATCCTGCCATGTCTCAACCTTTCCATATCTTGTGTCTTCTTCTGATAAAGCAATTACTTCAACGCCTGCCTTTTCAAGAACCTTTATCATTCTTTCTCTTCCTGCCTTACAGAGTATTTCAGGAAAGCACGACCTGTTTCCCACTATTAATCCAATAGTTTCCATATATTCCTCCCTGTGGACATGACGACAGCTTTAACTG
>JAOAAW010000100.1 GCA_026418655.1 bacterium
CCTTCCAACAGGACCCGCTGCCACAGAACCATCAACACCAATTTTAAATTTTGTCTTCATCAACATCTCCATACCCTCTTTATTCATAATTAAAAGTATTGAATCAACGGCCTGTCCACCGACTTGAACACCATAGCTGCCCTCACCGGCTCTAACGAACGCGGGAGGACTCCACTGTCCTGTTTTTTCATCCCTGACGAGTGCCACTCCGAAACCACCTTTGACACCAAATATGAAACCTGCTTTATACTGTCGCATTATCACAATCCCTCTGCACTTTTCAAATAAAGCAGCAGGGATTTCTGTATCCGGTGCTTCCATAATGTCTTCAAGAAATTCTTTTGCTTTATCAATTCTTTTTACAAGATCTTTGGGCGGCGCTGCGTAGATGGGTACTGAAAGAACAAACAACGTAAATATTGATATACCAATAACCCAAAAACCAAAACATTTCATTTTTCCTCCCTTTTTCCACAGGTTATAATTTTTCTAATCTCATTTATTGACCTTCTTTTTTTTGGTCTTATCTCATCTGAGGCAGGATATCCAGCTGCAATTAAAATATCGATCTTACGTCTTGACGGTATATCAAGAATCTTATGTATTTCACGTTCATTGAACCATCCAATCCAGCAGGTACCGAGTCCCTCTTCAGTTGCCTGCAGAATAAAATGTTCAACAGCTATTCCTATATCTATCAGATTATACTGCGTTCCGCGAAAATAACCACCTAAGCATGCTGTATATCTGGATCTTTCGGTTATTACTACCACAATAACAGGTGCTGTTCTGACAAAGCTGTTTAATGAATAAATCCCAGAAAATGCCTTTTCAGCAATCTTCTCAACCAATTTTTTATCGGTCACAGCAATAAACTGCCAGGGTTGTGAATTGCATGCAGAAGGTGCAAGACGAGCCGCTTCAAAACATCTATCAAGCACCTCAACTGGAACAGGGTCAGGTCTATATTTCCTCACACTCTGTCTTTTCCGAACAAGCTCAAGAAAATTCATAATATTAATTATAGCATAATATCCCATCCAGTCTCTTGTATAAAAAAATTTTTTTGCTAAAATACACTATCAATTAACAGGAGTATCGTAATGGAAATTTACGAAAAGTATATGATAGCTGGATATCTCAATAAAACCTTTGACAGGCAACATAGGCCCTCTGCCTTTAGGGCGAATAACAGAAAACAGTTTATTAAATGGAAGCAAGCGTCAAAAAGAAAACTAAAACAACTTATCGGATATCACAAATTCAAAAAATGTAATCCACATCCAAAAATCAATGAAATTAACGAAATGTCTGATTTCATACGGATACATATGGAAATAAACACTGAACCAGATGTAATAATGCCTTTTTATCTTCTTAAGCCACGTATTAAAAGGGATAAATATCCTGTTGTAATCGCTGCTCACGGACATGCCAGCGGTGGAAAATTTGCAGTTGCTGGAAGAAGAGATATACCGGAAATAGCCACACAGATAGAAACCTACAACTATGACTATGGTGTACAGTTTGTTAAAGAAGGTTTTCTTGTATTTTGTCCTGATGCAAGGGGTTTTGGCGAAAGACAGGAACAATGGGCAAAAGGAAATATTCTCACATCATCCTGCCTATGGCTTAACAACATGGCAATTCCACTAGGTATGACAGTTACCGGAATGTGGACATGGGACATTCACAGATTGATTGACTACATTCTTACGAGAGACGATGTTGAAAAAACGAAAATTGCCTGCGTGGGACTTTCCGGTGGTGG
>JAOAAW010000088.1 GCA_026418655.1 bacterium
ATGTCAATGTAAAAGCCAATAAAGGACAGGTACGAGTGGCACTTGCAGAGAAGGTTGATGATTATTATGGAGCACCGAGAAAAAATGAAAATCTACCTGGTTTTGGGTTCGATGATTGTGTTCCAATTAATGGAGATTCTGTAGCCCAACAGGTGAAATTTAAAAAGAAAAAAATCAAAGATATCTTTGAAAATATACCACTTACCATTCGATTTGAACTATCTCAGGCAGAGATATATGGTTATGAATGGAGGGATTCTTCAGTGTAAGTTTTTTTACTTCGTTTTAATTCTGACAATATCAACGTTTTCAAGCGGTATTTCAAAAGAAACATTATCCTTGCTCCTGCTGTACTTAATATTATCAAACAATAACGAATCAACAGATTTCACCTGATTGATACCATTAATTGTGAGAGCCAATTTTTCAACTGGTTTCCCACTTGCATTATTCAGAAAAATAAGCACGCCATCCGGAAAATCCATTACCTGAGTATAAATTCCTGGTACAGAGAGAGTTACACTCTTGTCTATTTTCAGTTTTTCAAGCACATTTGTTATGAGAAGTCTTTCAATTGCTCCATCCTCCAGTTTTTGCTGTTCACTTTTTAATAACGGGTTCCAGTGCTTTCTTACATAAGATTCTCCAAGAAGTGCACCGATAAGAATTGCTTCACCTTTACCATATCTGTTATAAAAAACCGCTGGCTTATCATCATCATATCTGAAGAGTACTTTACAACTGAGCGGAACGCAGTCAATATTTGCGCCCCACACAGTAATCCCGGTTTCATTACCCTGTTCATCAGAAATAATGATGTTTCCCATTTCTTTGTAGCCAAATTTACTCACAGCAGTTGAACAAAAAGCGGAACTCCATTTCAACCAGTCATCCTGGGTAATCATTTTTGGCTGCCTAATGCCAAATACATTGTTGAGTATACTGCATGGCTGGTTATATTCATCCCAGTTTCCGGCGCCCACAACAGAAATAAGTTTTCCTCCTTTTGAAACCCATTCTGCGATTTTCTTCTGTGTATCCTGACTGATATTCGGATCTGTTATTACAAGAACAGAATAATTTTGAAGTATGTTTTCTTTTGTTATGTCCTGTTCTGAAACAATGTCGATGTCGTAATTACAGTGTTTCAAGAGTGTGTAGATGTTCTGTCTTTCGGGACAGAAGTACAATCCTTTAACCTGCATGAGGTCTGATGTGAATGCGATTAATTGCGCAATTTTTCCGTGCCTCACTTTAGCATCATATATGTCATTTTCAAATTTTTTCAGTTTTCTTGTGGTTTCAGCGGTTTCAGCCAATGCCTTTTCAGAATCAGCCCATGCTGGCCCAATATTTCCAATAGGTCCATAAAGATATAACTGATTTTCCTTAACTCCAGCCATCAGATATGCAAACAGCTTTGCACGAATTGCCTCTCCGCCCACTAAATAACTTGCCATGGGAAGATTGTATTTTCTTGCAGCTGCCCTCATGATATCTGCACCAAGGCATATTCTTCCTATACCAGCATCCCATCCATAAACCCAATCTTCCATCATAATGCCTTCAAATGCCCTGTTTCTCCCGAGTTCAAACAAGTCAAGGCCAGAAGTATTCATATCGTTGTTGTTTCCAATAAAAGCAAACTGCATTGGACCTGCCTGAAAATTTGGTGCAATAAGTTTCATATCAGGAAAATATTTTCTTATTGCGTCTGTTGCGATTTTGTAAAACATCACAGTGTAATCATTGATGAACTTTTTTGTATGGTAGAAGAGACGCGCATATTCTATTTTGCCTTCTTCAAGTTTTTTGCGATCTGTTTCTGGATAAATTTCTTCCCATGAATTTTTCCCGAGCATCTGCGGGGTAAATTTTTGATTTTTGAGATATTGACGAAATTCTTCAAGCAGCTGCGGAATATTTTTTATCTCACTGTCGTTTGTTGCAGGTCCAATTTCATCACCTGTGTTAAAGTGTTTTGCGATTTTCAGGGTCATTGGTGTTGCCTGCTTAATACGTTGAGCCATTTTTGAGTAATAGTCATCAAAGACCCTTTTCCATCTCTGTTCACTTGTTTCTCCAGCAAGATAATCATATTTTTTTGCATATGCTTCTGACGTATATCTCCACATTCCAGCCCAACCGGTAATTGTGGTATCAATGATTCCATACTTCTGGCACAATTCAGCAAAGACATCATCGTTTATTCCAGAAGTTGTGATTGCATTGATTCCAATTTCAGAAAGAATTTTAAATTCTGTATCTGCTCTGTCATAGGAAGATTCTGCAGCCAGCATTCTGTAAGGTATTAATTGCACCCATGTTCCTACGACTAATTTTTTTAGCAAAGGTGGTTCACTCAGACGCATCACTTTTATCATTTCCTGTCTTCGTCTTGTATACTCAGTGAAACTTCCAAGTTCCTTTATTCCAGCCAATCCATTATTGGTAGGCATCCTTATTGTTACGACACCATCAGGAGTTTCTTTTGACCACCAATTTGCTGTCACCCTGTCTGCTTTTTCGTCAACTATGTGGAAAATATAATCTTCGGATGGTTCAGTGGCAAATTCAAGGTGCAGAACCGGTGGTTGGTTTAAAGGTACTTTAGGAAAAATAATAAAACAGGTGAACCACTGGCTGGCTTTTGATACAGGTAATTCAATCCAGCATGAATATTCACCAGTATTCAACCAGTCAGTGTCATCAAATGGTGGATACCATGCAATGGGTCTTCCCCAATCGTTGTTAGAAGTCCACATTTTTGGTTGCAGTCCGTATCTTGAGACAGTTCCAGTTGCAAATCTTGCAGGTGTATAAGGATTTATTTCACTATCAATGACAACACAGTATTTATAATCTTCTGGCTGGTCAATTTTAAATCTCACCCAGACCCTGCCTTCAAATTTTTCCGGAGAGTTTTTCTGTAACCACTGCTCAAGATTTTTTGGAAAGGTTTTTTCTGTTTTCTCCTTACATTCTTCAGCCCCTGCAGAAACAATAATGTTTTCAGGATTACTTTTTGTTGGTTCTTTATTTACAATAATTGCTGAAGTTTCCTTCAAGTTTCCATAATACAGATAAAAAATTTTTCTTTTCTTGGGGGGTATGCCTTTTACATTAAACCATATTGAATCACTTATTTTTTCTCCCTGGCAGACAGTAGGTTTTATTTTGTTTCCTGATTCATCAACCAGGATAAAGTCAGAGGCATCGGGTCTAATTTTTCCTGTTTTTATCAATGTTTGAATTGGGTAATTCAAAATCACTGTTGTTTCAATCAATTCTTCTTGGCTCAAATTTTTTATTTGAACAAGGGTACGGTATCTATAGTCAGAGTACCAGTTTTGAATCTCACTGTGGATGCAGAATGTAAAAAGACACATTGCCGCAAACATTCTAAAAAGTTTCATGTTCCCCCCCATTTTAATTTTTATATTTTACCATCAAAGGTGTTAAAATAATTAGGATAGTTTTCTCAAAAAACAGGAGGTGGTAATTGACCAGGAAAGAACTGAATCTCGCAATCTTTGAAGGTAAAGCAAACTCAGTATTGTGGCAGCCCCGTCTTGAGACATGGATTCTGTATCATCGTGCAAAGGGCAGTTTGCCAGAAAAATTTTCTGGTTTAACTAATCTTGAAATCTATGATAAATTGGGTTGTTCCATAAGATATGGTGCACATGCAGGTCTTATGTACTACTATGATTGCTACGTTGAAACATTTGAGCGCAAGGTTGATGAAAACCATATTGAATTTGTGATGAGGACAGAAAAAGGCGATTTGAAAACAGTATATCAGGTTGTGCCTGGTGGAATGGGCTATGGAGATAACTGCAGGATTGTGGAGTTTCCTGTTAAGACAGTTGAGGACCTTAAAATACTGACCTATTTGATGAACCATCGCAACTCAGCTGCTGTACCTGAACTTTTTAAAGAAGCAGCAAACAGAGTTGGGAAAAGGGCTGAGCCAACCGTTTTTCTCACAAGCACAGGTTTTACAGACCTGATAAAAGTTTACGCAGGACTTTTAAATACCTATTATCTTTTAAGCGATTACCCTTCTGAATTTGAAGAGTATATTGAGGCCTGTAATGAGCGTGACATGAGAGTGGCAAAAGAGGTGCTGAAACTTCCATGCAGAATTTTCAACTTAGGTGATCATACAACCAATGAATTTACGCCACCACCAATTTTGAAAAAATATGTCATTCCGAGATGGAAAAAAATAAGCCAGTTGATGAGCAAAAACAACAGATTCGTTCACAGCCACTGGGATGGAAATTCAAGGTTGATTCTACCTTATCTAAAAGAATCAGGGCTACATGGTGTTGAGGCTCTTACTCCTGTACCAATGTGTGATATGACGCTTGAAGAGATTAAAGAAGCAACAGAGGGTATGGTGGTTCTTGACCTTGTTCCTGCAATTTTCTTTCTTCCTTCCTTTCCCTTAAAAGAATTGCTTTCTTTCACTGAAAAAGTTATTGATATGTTTGCTCCCAGGTTGATACTTGGAGTATCTGATGAGATATCTCCGCCAGGAGAAATTGAGCGCATAGAGGCAATTTCAGAGTTAATTGAAAAAAGATTCGGTCTGGTTGAATGATTTGACATAGAATCTGTTATGAGATGGAAAGAACTCATTGAGATTTTTGGATTGTTAATATATGCACGGGTATGCATATGAAATTGGTTAAATATGAAGCAATCTGGTATTTTGTAGGGATTGTCAAGCCAGGTATCAAATAAATTAAAACATTTTCTTCATTCAGCAATCTATGGATGCATATCTTTGACAGTTTAATC
>JAOAAW010000129.1 GCA_026418655.1 bacterium
GTATAAGAGACAGAACCTATAGTACAGGCATCAGAGCACATGAACTTGAGAAAACCCTCTATCAAGTTCTCAGGGGAGATGTACTGGCATCCGATGTTATAATAGAACGACCGATAGAGGTAACTCTACCATTTTCTAATCAATCAAAGTACTCAGGTCAATTCTATATTCTTCCGGCTTCACTTGATCTTTCAGGAGCAGACCTTGAATTTGGTGGTATTGCGGGAAGAGAGTTCCTTCTGAAAGAAAATTTGTCTGAGGTAAAAAATTTTGATTACATTTTTATTGACTGTCCACCAAGTTTAGGGCTTCTCACATTAAATGCTCTCACAACAGCAGATGAGATTTATATTCCTCTTCAGACAGAATTCCTTGCACTCCAGGGAATAAGCAAACTTCTTGAAACTGTTGAAATAGTGAAAAAGAGATTGAACCATAATATAAAAATCACAGGTATCATTGGAACAAGATTTGATGGAAGGAAGAGATTGAACAGAGAAGTGGTTGAAAAAATAAGGAATTATTTCGGTGACAATTTTTTCAAAACCCTTATAAGGGAAAACATCTCTCTTGCAGAAGCCCCCAGCTTTGGTAAAACAATCTATGAATATAAACCTGATAGTTATGGTGCTGAAGATTACTTCAATCTCAGCAGAGAGATCCTTGAAAGAGACGAGAAAAATGATGGAGGTAAAAATGGTAGAAAATAGACAAACAAGGTTGGGTTCAGACCCATTGAGCTGGATAAAGGATAGCAGGAAACAGAAAGAAAGTGAATTTGTACACAGACGCAATGATTTGCAAAAAAAAGAAATCCCTAAAACAAAATTAGGCTTAAAGGAAGGCTGGATCAGAGCAACCTTCATTGTGCGTGAAGAACATTTAGAAAAAATAAAGGCACTTTCATATTGGGAAAGAAAGGACATAAAAAATGTTGTAGATGAAGCTCTGAGTCAGTATTTGAAAAATAAAAAGGTCAAACCAGTACCACAGATGGAAAGAATATAAATGTCTGAGAAAACCGTGCAAATATCGCCAAAACTCAAAAGTTTTATTACAAAAATCAATGAAAGTGTGGCACATGCCAGAAATTCAGAACATCTTTTGTTTTTGATTTCTAAGCTTGCAGTTTCTGAATTTGACGCTGACAGGGCATCAATTTTCTTGAGGGATGAGAAAACAGGACAGCTACGACTTGTCGCTGGAACCGGAATCCCAGAAGAAATTATAAAAAGCCGACCTGTCGCACAGTCGCATAACATCAGTTACTGGGTTGCTGAAAAAAGAAAGCCACTTATTTTGAATGGCCCGGTAAGAAAAGATAAAAGATTTAAAACTCAAAGTGCAACGGATATTTCTTCTTCAATTATAGTACCGCTGATATTTGAGAATTCTGTCAACGGGGTTTTCAGTATTTCAAGAACCAGTGCGGAAAAACCGGTTTTTACAGACGAAGACCTATTGCTTTTTAGGTTTCTCGGGGATCTGGTGGTTATATCACTTCAGTTGCTCATCGCTCAGGAGAAGAAAATTCACAGCGAACAACTTGCTGCCATTGGTCTTACAACAGCAGAGTTGGTCCATTCGTTGAAGAATCTACTTGTTGGTCTTTTTGGGGCAGTTGAACTAATGGATGTATTGATTAAACAGGATGAATGGAGTTCAGTAAAAGAAAACTGGAACCTTCTTGTAGACAGCGTCAAAAATTTTTCAACCATAGTTAATCAGGTTCTTTCATTCAGCAGGGACAATGTTATAGCGAAAGAGAAAGTTGAACTGAATGAGTTCACTGAATCAATATGCAAATTTGTCAGACCAAAATGCAATATTTCAGGAATCAATTTATCAATAAAATATCCTGATGAAAAAATCTTTATCTGGGGCAATAAAGAATCTCTTTATAATGCAATGATGAATATCTTAGAAAATGCAATACGGTTTATGCCTAATGGTGGTCAGTTAAATATAATCTGTGACAGGTCAGAAGAAGTTGTTTCTATAAAAATTTCCGATACAGGCCCAGGAATTCCAGAAGAAAATATAGAGAAAATTTTTGATCCATTTTTTACAACCGATAAAAAGAAAGGTACAGGCATTGGATTGGCATTAACTAAAAAAATAGTGGAAAGCCATGGTGGAAATATATCTGTTGAATCAAAACCTGGTTCTGGCGCAACCTTTATTATTGAGTTGCCCCTGTTAAAAGAGTGAAAATCACAAAGGCACAAGTTTCAATGCGTTTTTGCAGTAAATCTTCTCAAGAACATCCTGGGGTAGGTTGAGAGATTCAAGAAATTCTTTAAGATTGGAATCAAAATAATCCCTTGCAAACAAAATTCTGTCCTGAAATTCTATGAGGAATTTTTTGCCAAATTCAGGGTCTCTCTTTATTGCATTCAGACCAGATCCTGCTGAAAGGTCACAATAAAGATTTCTGTATTTTCTTAACATCTCAATAATTTTTCCACCATCTTTTACTTCTCCTGCAGGATATACTTCCTTATCATATTTATCATCACCAGAAATATGCGCCCAGAAACCAGGTCCATGACCCAGAAAAATCGTTTCCGGACATTTTAATATCGCTCTTTCAAATGCTTCAATTCCACCACCATACCAGTATGAAGGTCTCGGATACATAGAGCCAGTATCAAATTCATAATCAATGTGGACAACAACAGGTAAACCCTTTTCTCCGCAAAATCTGAACACCCTGAGTGCGTCAGGATTATCATAGGTGATTCGCAATTTCAATTCACCGTATACCCGAACACCATATAAACTTATCGCGCCAGCAAGAAGATCAATTGCTTCAGGTCTCCTTGGGTCAGGAGCATACCCAGGAACAAATCTATCAGGTGATTGTTTTATGTATTCAATAACCATATTGAAAGGAATTGGACCATACTGTCCAAAATGTGGAATGGAAGACAGAATACTGGGCGGATATTCATCTTCAGGCGCTTCCCATGTTAAAAGCCATGTTACATCAATGTTGTGTCTATCCATATTTTCTAAAAACTTCTTTATTGTATAACCGTGCCACTCAGGGTGGTTGTGTGCATCAATAATCATCTTTTTCTCCTGGTATTGACAATCTTGATACATAATTTTATTATATCACTGAGGGAAATCAAAAAAGGAATACCATGACTGACAAAATGTACTTCTGTACAGGAGAAAACAATAAAAGAATTAAAAGGTGCTTTCAAAAATTAACCTTTATAAAACGGTGGATATCCGATGAATACAAAGATTAGAAATACTCCTAATATTGTTGAGGAAATTGCAGAACGTACAGGCATCGCAGTTTCAACTGTCTATGCCATACTGGCAGATAGAAAGAGCTGTTTTGCAAGCAGGAAACTCAAAGAAAGGGTGAAAAAACTTGCGGATGAATTGGGGTACAGACCGAATTATATCGCTGTTTCCCTTAAAAAAGGTAAGACAGGAACCATTGGCCTTATAGTAAGTGATATGAATGCAGAAACAACTCTTGGACGACTTGAAAATATGACAAAAATAGCACACAAAGACAGTTATCACATTTTTGTTGCCTGTTCATATAACAATCCTGACCTTGAGGATGAGCTGTTGCGTGAATTTTATTACAGAATGGTTGATGGCATAGTAATTGCTCCTGCACGATTCGGACATGAGAGCAAATTCTTGAGCAAACTTATTGAATTGAAATTTCCGATAGTAAGCGTTACCTGTATAGAGAATGTGGATATTGATTTTGTTTCAACTGATTATTTTGCCGGCGGCTATATGGCAGGGCAACATTTGCTTGAAATGGGATACACAAAACCTGGATTCCTTGGACCAGAGATAACAACAACAGCCGTAAAAGAAAGATTTGAAGGATTCACAAAGGTGCTGGTTGACAATGGTTATAAGATTGATGATGTAAATGTGGTACTTGTCAGAAATGAAACAAATCAGGAAATTGAAAAGGGTTCAGATAAATTGCTTGAAACAGGTGTTGATGCTGTTTTTTGCACTAATGATAGAATTGCGCTGTTATTTATGAAGAAGGCAATCCAGAAAGGTAAAAAAATACCGGAACAAATGGGCATAATTGGTTTTGATGATACAGAAGTCGGAAGAATGTCTTTGATTCCATTGACTTCCATAAGGCAAAAATTAGCAGAAGCAACCACACAACTCTATGAATCTTTGAAGAAAAAAATTCAGGGACAGAATCAGCCATGCAAGATGTTTATCAAGCCAGAATTGATTGTAAGAGAATCCACTAAAAGGAGGTGAGAAAAGTGAACAAAAAGGGCTTTACCCTTGTTGAACTGCTTGTTGTAATAGCAATCATAGCAATACTTGCATCTATTCTTTTTGAACCACTTCTGAGAGCAAGGGATATGGCACGCAGGGCAGTAT
>JAOAAW010000198.1 GCA_026418655.1 bacterium
AATCGGCAATAATCACCTCTTCTCCCTCTTCCCTCAACTCAATCACCACAGTTCCAACGGGAACTTTCAAAATAAAATCCTTCCCATCAGCACCTGTCCTGTTGTCTCCTTGGCCTGGTTTACCATTTTCTGCTCTAAAGTGCCTGTGGTAATAGTACTCACGCAGGGTCTTTACATTACCTGTTGCAAGAAAATACACTGAACCTCCGGAACCTCCGTTGCCCCCGGAAGGACCTCCTTTAGGCACGAACTTTTCTCTTCTAAAAGCAATGCAACCAGAACCACCATCACCTGCCTTTATCCATATTTTTACTTCATCAACAAAATCATTCATTATATTTACCTGTAATCACTCTTAATAATATAGCAACCATAACGAGAAATCCCCCAAGCAAAGATAGGAAAATTCCAATAGGAAGAGTCTGAATACCATAGATTATTAGGAAAGTGAGCATCGGTAAAATAAGGATAGAAATACTGATTTTTGTGCCTGCATGTTCAATACTTTTTGTGTATTTGTCAAGTTGAACAGAAATCTTTTGTTCTGTTTCAACTCTTTCTCTTGTAAGTCTCATAAATTCTTCCAAATTTTCAGGAAATTCAAGTAGCATATTCCGGTAAGATAAAACAGCATTTTTAAACTCTCCCAACCACAATCGTTGAAAAATCCCTTTTCTCAATAATGGTTGCCAATATGCTTTACTCAGTTCAAGCATACTTTCTGAAGGACTAAGTCTTGTACAGATTGATTCAAGATTCATAAGATTTTTTGCAAGCAACCCAACATCGGAATCAAGCCTTATATTCAACTTTCTTGCAATTCTCATCAGATCGTACATAATGTTTGCCAGATGTATCTTTTTAAGTGGAAGCGAACCATACTTATCAACAAGAAATCCAACATCCCTTTCAAAATTTTCAGGAACTCTATGAGATATGCCGAAAAACTTTCTGATATACGGCAGAACTTCTGGAAGATTTCCTTTAAGAACACCTGAAATAATTCCTGCAAGAAGTTTTCTCTTTTCAAACGGCAGATAACCTACAAGACCAAAGTCGACAAAAGCTATTTCACCAGAATCAGTCATCATAATATTACCAGGGTGAAGATCAGCATGAAAATATCCGGTTTCAAAAAGAACCTGAAACAAACCCTTGACAATCTGCTGTGAAACCCTGTTTTTTTCACATGAAACATTAAATATTTTTGTTCCCTGGATTTTTTCCATGGTTAAAACTCTTTTTGATGAGTATTCCCAGAAAACCTGTGGAACTCTAATATTCACTTTCTCGTAAAAAACTTTCATTTTTTCCATCATACTTGCTTCATAAATAAAATCTATCTGTCTTTTCAAATGCTCCCCAACTTCTTCAAGTAATCCCGTAATATTCCATTGTTTCAATTCAGGAATATGTTTTGAAGCAATCTTTGAAATTTCAGTTAAAACCTCTATATCCTCAGAAATTGTCTCTTCAACTCTTGGTCTGCGAACTTTAACAACACATTCCTGTCCGGAGATGAGCCTTGCAAAATGGACCTGTCCTATGGAGGCAGAAAACATTGGCTGCTCTGCAAACTCAGGAAAAATTTCATTCAGTTTTCTGCCAAAATCGTCCTCGATCGGATGTTTAACCTCCTCAAATGAAAATGGTGCAACACTATCCTGCAGTTTTGCCAATTCATTGAGAAATGACTCAGGAAGAATATCCGCTCTTGTGCTAAAAAACTGACCGATTTTTATATATGTTGGTCCGAGTTCTTCAAGAACCGCACATAATCTTTGTGCCACTGATGAATACTGTTTATCTTCCTTCAAAGAAACGCGGTTTAAACGAAGTATCCTGAGACCTGGTTCCTTAAAAATTTTATGGAAAAAATATCCGAGCCCATGTTTGATAAAAATCCTTAATACGGTACGAACTCGATTTATCAGACGATATTTTTTCCGGAAACCAAAAATGTTCATTGCTTACCATGCTTCAAATTCTCTAATTCTTTTTTTAGTTCTTCTATTTCTTCTTTTGTTGCAATACCAAAAATATCAGTAAGTTTATCTTTGCTTACTTTTTCTAAATTTTCAATTTTTTCAAATAACATAGAAAATTTTTTCTCTATTCTTTCTTCAAGATTTTTTTCCTTAACTTCTTTCTCCAGATTCTGAAGTATTTCTTTTCCCTTTTTTTCAGCAAGAGAGAAAGAAGCCAGTCCAAGAGCCAGAAGTTTATACATAAGATTTTTTTTCTCTGTCATAGTTTCCTCCTTGAAAATGTTAAGTTTCCTGGTTTAACAAGATCCCTTTAAAAGCCTTACATCACCTTTACCCTTCTTTACAATGCCAATTTCAAAACATCTAAAACCTGATTTCATAACTATATTCTTAACCTCTTCCTTTTTTGAGTTAGAAACAACAAGAATCAACCCTATACCCATATTGAATACATTAAACATTTCTCTGTGGCTTATTTTTCCTCTTTCCTGAACTATATGAAATATCTTAGGTATACACCAGGAATTCAAATAAATTTCTGCGCACAAATTATCAGGCAGAACCCTTGTCAAATTACCGGGGATTCCTCCTCCTGTAATGTGCGCAGCAGCATGAATCATACTCTTCTCAGCAAGTTCTGAAAGTAATGGAGAATAAATGTAAGTTGGTCTCAAAAGTTCTTCTCCAAGAGAACGACCCAGCTCTGGAAAATATTTAAGAAGAATACTTTTCTTTACTTTTCCATTGAAAAAAATTTTTCTCACAAGGGAAAAGCCGTTTGAGTGAAGTCCATTCGACCCAACCCCAAGTAATAAATCACCACACCTGACTTTTGAAGGGCCAATAATTTTATTTTTTTCCACTATCCCCACACAAAAACCCGCAAGATCAAAATCATCGTCAGAATAAATATCAGGCATTTGAGCAGTTTCTCCACCAACAAGCGCACAATGAGAAATTTCACAACCCCTGATTATACCTTCAAGAAGTTTTTTTTCCCTCTCTATCTTCAATTTCCCAACAGCCAGATAGTCAAGGAAAAAAAGAGGTTTTGCCCCACAAACAGCCACATCATTGCAATTCATAGCAACAAGATCTATTCCAACAGTATCAAATTTTTCAAGTGCCTTTGCAATTAGAATTTTTGTACCGACACCATCACAAGACGCCACAAGAAGTTTTTTATCAATAATCCCAGGCATTCTGATGAACCCTGCAAAAAAACCAATACTTCCCATCATTCTTTTACTGGAGGCAGTTTTTTTGGCTCGCTCTGTAACGAATTTAATAAGCATTTCTGCTTTTTTATCATCAACACCTGCACCTTTATATGTCACCATGTTTGTTCCTTGTATCTGACTTATTATAACACTATCCAAATAAGCAAAAAAAATAGGCGGTTGATAAAACCGCCCATAAGAATTTGTTTAATTTCTGTTATTTGTTACCATCAACTTCACGATAATCAGCATCCACAACCTTCTTTCCACCTTGTTCAGATTGTTCCTGTCCTGTGGTAGCCTGTTGATTGGCTGATGACGTTGATTGCGCACTCTGTTTATACAATATCTCAGCAATCCTGTGGGAACTCTGTTCAACTTCCTGCATTAATGTTTTAATTCCATTTTCATTTCTTGCCTCTATTGCCTTCCTCAGGGCTGCTATCTTTTCATTAATATTATTTTTCTCTTCAACAGGAATCTTGTCTCCATGCTCTCTGATTGTTTTTTCTACACTGTATGCGATTTGATCAGCTTTATTACATAGTTCTATCAACTCCTTCTGCTTTCTATCCTGTTCTGCAAATTGTTCTGCTTCTTTAATCATCTTATCTATCTCTTCTTTTGTCAGTTTTTTTGAAGCAGTAATCCGTATGGATTGTTCCTTTTGAGTTGCTAGGTCCTTTGCTGTTACAGACAATATACCATTTGAATCTATGTCAAATGTCACCTCTATTTGTGGAACACCTCGTGGTGCAGGTGGAATCCCGTCAAGGTGAAACCTTCCAAGACTGGTGTTGTGTATTGCCATTGGCCTTTCACCTTGTAACACATGAACTTCAACAGAAGTCTGATTATCCGCAGCAGTTGTGAATATCTGACTTTTCTTTGTTGGAATAGTGGTATTTCTTTCTATGATTTTGGTAAATACTCCTCCAAGTGTTTCAACACCAAGAGAAAGAGGGGTTACATCAAGTAACAGAATATCTTTGTCCTTGAGATCCCCTGCAAGAATAGCACCCTGTATTGCAGCTGTCTCTTATACACATCT
>JAOAAW010000004.1 GCA_026418655.1 bacterium
TTTACTGTTCTTCCGCGGTATTTTCCTGTGGCCATCAATGTATCAGGATATGTGCCATCATTGATTATTAAATTGACTGTTACACCGTCGTTTATTGATGCATGGGGAAACCCAAGTTCCTTTGCATTCAGTGTATAGGTATATGTTTTATTATTCTGTGGGTATCCATCAGTCAGAATCAGACATTCACCGTTAGATCTGAAACCATAATAATGGTCTGGGTCATGGTATCTGTAATTGAGTTTATACAGAGCGTCTGCTATTCCAAGATGAGCAAGATTAAAGGCAATGTTTCTGTCCCTGAAATATGCCGACCTTCTATATGCAGCAGTGCTTGTTAGAACAACAGAAAGGATAATAATTGAAAACAATAATACTAACACAATGACTATTACAAGAGCAACTCCTTTTCTGTTTTCTGTATTCATCTGAATACATAGATAATATCATCTGAATTTGCTGGAACCTGCTTGTCCCCAGCATTTGTTTGAATTTTTCCATCGGGACCTGCTGAATAAATAATCATTACTTTATCAAATTGATTGTAGGTAACAAGATAAGGATGTCCCCAGGGATCTAATGGAGTTCCATATAATTTTTGTGGATTTAGAGGATCAAGTAACGACGCCCATCCTGTTGCTCCATCAATGGTGGGTAAACTTCCCTTACTTGAACTGAAAACTGAACTTTCTTGAAAAACCTGATAGGGTCCACCCCACGGGTGCCCCGCTGTAATCTGACTTTGTACTGATGTATCATCCTGTCCGGTAATGGTATTAAAATAAACATATGTTTGCCCAGGTAAAAGATCTGCGTCTGAAAGATCACATATTCTTACATAATAACCGATGTCATGTTTTGCCATAACCATTGCACTCGCAATTGCAGCCATCTCATTTTTTGCCTTGTCTCTGGCTGATTTTGCTCTTGCCTTTCTCAGTGCAGGAAGTAACATTGCCGCAAGCATCGCGATGATTACCATCACCACAAGCAGTTCAATAACAGTAAACCCTCTTTTCTTCATTTTATTGCCCCCATTTAGATTCTACACCATCCGCCTTGATATTAACGCATCGGCCATCTTCAGTACATGCTACATTAACACCGTCCACAGGTCCATTAGATCCATTATAATAGATGACTTTCGCCCGAAGAATCCACATTGCCGAACCATCAAGATACTGAACATTTATTCCATCTTTGTGATTACCATAATCTGCCGATGATCCAGTGAAAACGCCCTTATCACTTATAACGGGAACTGGACTGGGACAATTATTACCGGTTGTTAATCCGAAGACAAAGGCATAAGAATTATTCCAGTTTGAAGTATCAATTTTATCCGGTGACCGTATACCTCTTGATATTGTCGCCGGGCACCAGAAAGTTTGCGGGGTTTTGATTAAATCTGGATATATTTTTGAATATATGCTTGCCGGTTCTGATGGATAGTTTTCATAATAATCCTCAGCATACATTTCAAACGCAGCCATTATCTGTTTTAAATTGTTAATGCATGTTGTTCTTCTTGCTCTTTCTCTTGCTCCAGCAAGTGCCGGAAGAAGTAATGCTGCAAGTATTCCAATAATTGTAATAACAACAAGGATTTCAACAAGGGTAAAGCCAGTTTTGTTTTGCATTATTCACCACCTCCTCCGCCTTCACCGCCACCTCCTCCTGATAAACTTAATGCTATTTTTATCAGTGGCATAAAAAGTGAAATAACTATAAAACCGACAACAACACCAAGACACACAATCAATATCGGTTCAAGCATAGAAGTCATTGCTGCAACTGCAGCATCAACTTCTGCTTCATATGCATCGGCAACCTTTTCAAGCATTGCGTCCATTGCGCCTGTTTCTTCACCGACAGCTATCATGTTTGTTACCATCGGAGGAAAGGCACCGGTCCTGAGCATAATTCCTGAAATACCTTCTCCTTCTCTCACTCTGTTGCGTATCTCATTTATTGCACGAGCAATCACTTCATTTCCGACAGTATCCCTTACAATCTGAAGTGATTGAAGTATTGGTACACCGCTTGTAATAAGGGTCGCAAATGTTCTTGCAAAGCGGGCTATGATGGTTTTTGAAATGACAGGTCCGAAAATAAAAAGTCTAAGTTTTATCTTATCTATGAGATACTTTGTGAATTTTATTCTGTTGGCAACCTTATAAAGTATTACAAGAGCAAAAATAAAAGCCACAATCAGGTATGAGCGTTCCGCCATAAGTTTCGACATTTTGATAAGAAGAATTGTAGTTGCAGGTAGGTCTCCAACCTCCATATCTTCAAAAATTTTGGTAAATGTGGGCACAATTTTAACCATGATGAATGTTAAAATTCCAATCATAACTACTACTACAACTGCAGGGTATGCCATCGCTGATTTAATCTTTCCTCTCAGCTTTGCTTCTTTTTCCATAAATTCTGCAAGTCTGCTCAGTACTGATTCAAGTGCACCACCTGCTTCTCCGGCTTTTACCATCGCCACATATATTCTGGGAAAACTTGAAGGAAACTTGGCAAGTGCTTCTGAAAACAATGCTCCCTGTTCTATTTCACTTGCGACCTTGTTGAGAACTTTTGCTGCGCCTCCTTTCCTTTGTTGTTCAAGGACCTTCAATGATCTTAAAAGTGGTAAACCGGAACCAATGAGAGTTGCAAGCTGGCGTGTGATTATCATCAGTTCTTTTGGTTTTATTCTGTTTCCGCCAAGGAAGGGTAGGTTTATATTTATTCCTCCACCTGATGATTTTTTCTTTGCAGGTGCCTTTTGAGGTTGTTTTGTTGTTGGAATGGATCTTGTTGCCGCAGGACTTTTTCCAGCACTGATGCTTGTAACATAATATCCCATGGATTTCAGTTTACCTATGGCATCCTGAGAACTTGCTGCTTCTATTGTTCCGCTTACTGCCTTCCCCGAAGAGTCAAGCCCGGAATACTGAAAGTTTGCCATTTTTGCTCCTTTTCCCCCACTTCTATAATACCCTGCAGATGCAATGAAGTAAAGACCTTAATTGTATCAACCATAGCCATGTACTTCTTTTATAACTTCTTCGACTGATGTTATACCCAAATTTATTTTTTCTATACCATCATCCACAAGGGTTTTCATTTTACATTCATTTACTGCTATTTCTCGGATTTCACCCAGGGGCCTATTTTGAAGAACAGCGCGCCATAATGCTTCATTCGGAATAAGAATTTCAAATAGACCTGTCCTCCCTTTGTATCCACCCCTACAGAAAGGACAACCAACAGGCTTATAAAATTTTAATTGTTCAGCCCTTTCTTCCGAAAGGCCAAGTTCTATAATTTCCTGCTTTGAAGGTCTGTATTCTTCCTTACATCTTGGACATAAAATTCTTACAAGACGTTGAGCAATTATACCTTCAATTGTGGAAGCCAGAAGAAAGGGTTCCACTTTCATATCAACAAGTCTCATAATTGTCGTTGGAGCATCATTTGTATGAAGGGTACTCAAAACAAGATGACCCGTTAGAGACGATTGTATTGCCATCTGAGCAGTGTCGAAATCACGGACTTCACCCACAAGTATAATATCCGGATCCTGACGAAGAATACTTCGTATACAGGCAGCAAAAGTAAGGCCAATGCTTTCCTTGACTGGGACCTGCACTGCACCTTCAAGCATATATTCAACAGGATCCTCTGTAGTAATAAGCTTGACTTCGGGAGTATTCAGTTTTCTTAAAAGGGCATAAAGGGTGGTCGTTTTGCCGCAGCCTGTGGGTCCTGTTGCAAGGATAATTCCGTGGGGCTTGTGTATAAGTTTTTCAACTGTTTCCATATCTTCTTTAAGAAGTCCCAAGTTTTCCATATCAAAAATAGTTTTTCCCCTGTCAAGAACACGAATTGCGAGACATTCACCGAATACTGTCGGAACTGTGTTTACGCGCAGGTCCACAGGTCTGCCCATGACAGAAAGTTCAATACGACCATCTTGGGGAAGTCTTCTTTCCGCTATGTCCATTGATGCCATAATTTTGAATCTGCAGAAAAGTGCAAAGGCAAGTCCCTTCGGAGGATGAACCATATCATATAATACTCCATCAACTCTGTATCTTACTCTGAAATCATTTTCAAATGGTTCAAGATGAACGTCGGATGCATTGTCCCTTACTGTCTGAAGTAAAATCAGATCAAATAATTTTACAACTGGAGGAAGGGATGCTATTTCTTCAAGGCTTGTAATTGTTGCATATTCGCCACTTGCGGATGCAATTGTTTCAAGTTCTTCCATTTCAGACATATCCTGGGATATCCATTTGATAAGATCATCTATTGTTTCAAGTTCAGACCCATAATAGACATTAATATTTTCCTTGATGTCGTCTTCGTCAGCCAGCACCATCTTTATCTTGTATCCGAGAATAAAAGAAATATCATCCTGAATGTTTAAACTCAAGGTATCACCAACAGCGAGGGTTAGTACATTTTTTTCAAGTTTAATCGGAAGAACATTATATGTTTTTGCAAGGGCTGATGGGAAAACACTGATTGCGTTTTTATCTATCACGGTATTTTTCAAATCTATCATTTCAATACCAGCCTGAAGACTGAGAACCCTTTTCAATTCCTTCTCATCTACCAGTCCCTTTTCTACAAGAATCCTGCCAAGAAATCTGCCTGTTTTTACCTGTTCCTTCAGTGCTTCTTCAAGCTGCTTTTCAGTTAAAAGCCCCGCTTCAATGAGCATTTCTCCGAGAAGTTTTCTTTCAGCCATGTTATCCCTTTGTTTCTTCTGCTGCTTCTATTGACTCCCCATATTCTTTAGACGCAAGAGCAGGATCAATAACTCCTTCTGCAGCCAGCTGGTGTTTAACCTGTTCAGGATATTGACTATAAATCATTACATCCTCAAATGATATTTTGCCTTCCTTAAAAAGTCTCATCAAAAAAGTATCAAGAGTTATCATACCCATTTTCATTCCTGTTTGAATATCAGAAATAATTCTGTAAGTTTTGCGTTCACGGATAAGGTTTTGAATCGATGGAGTGGCAATCATAATTTCAAAGGCAGCCACACGTCCCGGTTTATCTACACGATTGAGAAGAATCTGAGAAATTACTGCAAGAATAGAAACAGAAAGCATGACCCTTATCTGTTCTTGCTGTTCCACAGGAAACACATTGACAATTCTATCTATGGTACGGGTTGCTCCTGTTGTATGCAATGTTCCAAAGACAATGTGACCTGTTTCAGCCGCAGTAATAGCGGCTTCAATGGTTTCAAGGTCTCTCATTTCACCGACAAGGAATACATCCGGGTCCTGTCGTAATCCTCTTCTCAGTGCTTCTGCGAAGGATGGCACATCAACACCGAGTTCTCTTTGGGTAATTATTGACCTTTTATGAGGATGATAATACTCGATTGGGTCTTCTATCGTTATTATGTGAAGATCCATGTGAGTATTCATATAGTCAATCATTGAAGCAAGAGTTGTTGTTTTTCCGCATCCAGTTGGACCTGTTACAAGTATTAAACCACGTGGTCGTGTGAGAAGATATTTCATTGTTTTTTCTTCAAGTCCAAGCTGTTCAAATGTCATAAATTTATATGGAATTAATCTCAGTGCCATGGCTATATGGCCGCGTTCCTTAAAAACAGAAACACGAAATCTTGCTATGTCTTTGAAGGCAAAACCAAAGTCAGTTCCACCAACTCTTTGAAGTTCTTCCTGATGTTCTCTGGAAGTGATTGCTTTCATGTAATTAACAGTGTCCTCGGGTGTCAGAGGGTCAGAGTCCATTTTAACCAATCCACCGTGATGTCTCATCATTGGTGGAAGGCCAACATTTAAATGAAGGTCTGCAGCGTTTTCTCTGACAATCATTTCAAGAAGTTCCTCTATTGGCTTTGGCATTATACCTCCTCTCCAGCAACATCAATAACTTCTTGAATTGTTGTAAGTCCAAGTTTAACTTTTCTGAAACCATCCTCTCGCATGGTTGACATACCTGCCTTTATTGCCTCTTTTTTAAGTTCTTCAGCAGTTGCTCTCCTCATTGTAAGTTCTCTCAATTTGTCATTCATAATGAAGATTTCAAAAATCGCAATCCTATCCATGAAGCCAGTGAAGTTACATTCAGGACAACCTCTGGGTTCATAGATTGTCACCTTTTCCCCTTCCCGTATCTTCAAGATTTTCTTCATGTTTTCATCGGGTTCTATTGGTTGCTTGCAAAATTTACACAGTACCCTGACCAATCTTTGAGCCATAACACCCTGTACAGAAGATGCCACCAGAAATGGCGGAATGCCAAGGTCAATCAATCTTGTGATAGCACTTGGAGCATCATTTGTATGAAGGGTGCTGAAAACAAGGTGTCCGGTTAAAGCTGCACGCAGTGCAATATCTGCTGTTTCAAAATCCCGGATTTCACCAACAAGAATTACGTCTGGAGATTGTCTCAGAAATGCCCTTAGTACAGAAGCGAAAGTAAGACCGATTTCGGGTCTTACCTGTGTCTGATTTATTCCAGGTATTTGGTATTCCACAGGCTCTTCTACAGTCATAAGTTTTCTATCAATTGTATTCAATTTTTTTAATGAAGCGTACAAAGTGGTAGTTTTTCCTGAACCGGTGGGACCCGTCACAAGGAGTATTCCACCTGAATATTTCAAAAGATTTTCCCAGGTTTTTCGGTCTTCTTCCATGAATCCAAGCTGTTCAAGGTCTTTTAAGGCTTTTTGTTTATCAAGAATTCTCAGTACCACACTTTCTCCATAAATACCGGGCAGGGTTGAGACACGAAAATCTATCGGTCTTCCACCTATATCAAGCATGATGCGTCCATCCTGTGGTAGTCTTTTTTCAGCAAGATCCATTTTTGCCATCAACTTCACACGAGCAAGTACAGCTCTTTCAACCCTTTTTGGCGGGCTGACAACTTCATATAGCACTCCATCTATTCTGAACCTGACCCTGAATTTTTTTTCGAGGGGTTCAAGATGGATATCACTTGCTCTTCTTCTCAGTGCTTCCACAAAAATCAGGTTGACAATTTTAACAACAGGGGCCTGGAGTGCTAGCGCTTCTTCATCATCTTCTGTTGTAATTTCCTCATCCTCAACTGCTTCTATGGTGTCAGCACTTCCAACTTCCTGTAACATTGCAGAAAGATCTTCTATGTCCTGTTGTTCAAAATATTTTGCGAACAATTGCTCTATTTCATTTGGAAAGGTAACAATTATTTCTATGTCATTAGGCACATTGAGTATCTTTTTAAAATAGTCACTGGCTATGATATTAATTGGGTCATCAGTTACAAGGACCAACTTTTGATCTTCACGAATTTCCCATGGTATAACCCTGTGTTTTTTAGCAAAAGATGGTGATATAAGATTTATCACATCCTGTGGAATTTCTCGCAAGGGAAGACTTTGTTGAACTATACCAAGCTGGAAGAAAAGTGTGGCTGGAACATCTCCGAAAGGTAAGAGCCCCATATTCTGGAATATTTCTTTTAATGGTCTGTCAGTTGCTTCCTGTTCCTGCAGGGCTCTTTCTATAGCCTGCCTGTCCCAGAGGCCTATATTCTGGATGATGGTTGTAATTTCTTTTTTTGTTGGCATACAAGTATAAAATACTTCAAAAATTGGTGGATGTCAACCCTTAAGTCGAAGTATCGCACCTACATCTTTTCAGGTTTTGAAATACCCAGAAGTTCAAGGCTTTTACCCATTACACTCATCAGACATTCCACAAGTGCAAGACGGGAACAGGAAATTTTAATATTTGCATCAACAACTCTGAACTTTTGATAATATGAGTGGAAAGAACCTGCGAGGTCGAGTATATAGTGTGCAATATTTGAAACCTCAAGAGTTCTTGATGCTTGTTCAACTATTATTGGAAATTTCTTTAATTTTTTTAATATCTCAATTTCTGGCTCTTCTTTTAAAAGTGAAAAATCTGCACTGAAAACATCTTTTTCCGTGATTCCTTTTTCCTTTGCAAATTCAATAATGTGTTTTGCCCTTACATAGGCATACTGAATATAATAAACCGGATTTTCTTCAGTTTTTTTCTTTGCGAGCTCAAGATCAAAATCTAAATGGCTATCTGCTCTCCTGAAAAGAAAGAAAAATTTTGTGGCATCTGGACCCACTTCATCCATCAATTGTTTCAAGGTTATAAACTGACCTTTTCTTGTGGACATTGAGATTTTTTCTTTTCCACGGTACAGAGTTGTTAATTGCACGATTATTATTTTTAATCTATCAGGAGAAAAACCCAGAACAGAGGCTGCAGCTTTAATCCTTGTAACATAACCAGCGTGGTCTGGACCCCATAGATTAATCAACATGTCATACCCTCTTTTTATCTTGTTTTCATGGTACGCTATGTCAGGAGCAAGATATGTATAAGACATATCCCTTTTCCTTAACACTCTATCTTTATCATCTCCATAAAGTGATGTTTTAAACCATAAAGCGCCATCCTGTTCATAGATGAGACCTTTCTCTTGCAATATATTGATTATTTCTTCAACTTTACCCTCCTTTCGGAGTTCACTTTCAGAAAACCAGCTATCAAAATACACACCAAATTCTTTAAGGTCATCCTTTATAATCTTTAGAATCTCCTGCTTTGCAAAATCTTCAAAAAATTTAGCATCTTTAGTTTCATAGCCATCAGGAATTTTCTCTGCAATTTCTTTAAGGTATTCACCATGATAGCCATCTTCAGGAATGTTTGCCTTCATACCTCTTTTTCGTAGATAATGAGCTTTCAGAGAAATTCCGAGAAGTTCTATTTGGCGGCCACAGTCATTGAGATAATACTCTTTAGTTACCCTCCAGCCAGAATGCATCAGGATTCTTGAAAGTGCTTCACCAAAAGCCGCTTGTCTACCGTGTGCTATGGTAAGCGGGCCCGTGGGATTTGCACTTACAAATTCAATGAGAACACTTCCTTTTTTAGAGAGAGATTTGCCATAGGCATCTTTTTTTGACAGAATTTCTTTAATGGTTGCATAAATGTGGGTGTCTTTTAGGAAGAAATTTATAAATCCTTTTCTTTCTTCCACCTTTTCAAAATTTTCCTGAATCCATTTGTTAGATTGAATCAGTGAAACTAATTGTTCTGCATTTATAATTCTGTCTTTTTTCTTTATTTTGAATGCAAGATTTGTTGAAAAATCACCGAATTCCTTTTTTGCTGAAGGGAAAACATCGAATTTTTCAAAATCAATCTTCTCTCTTGAAACAATTGCTATCAATTTTGCCTTTAATTCAGATGATTCCATCTCTGTTTTCCTTTCTTATTTCTTTCAATATCTCTTCAATTTTAGTCCCCATGTTTTCGTCTTTTACAAATTCAATTTCTGGAGTAAACTTTGATCTAAGCTTTTTGCTTAAAAGATGTCGGATATAACCAGTAGCATTGGTGAGCCCCTTTATAGATTCTGTTTGGTTTTCTTTGTTTCCAAGGATACTCACAAAAACTGTCGCATGTCTTCTATCCGGGCTAATTCTTATGTCTGTTATTGTTATGAATCCAATTCTCGGGTCAGATATTTCTTTTTGCAAAATTTCATTGATTTGATGTTTCAAAATACTTATAAATTTCAAATTTTTCCTTTCTTTATCTTCAAAAGTCATTTTTTCCTCCAAAATTTTACTGGTCTATTTATTTTATGTTAAAATTATTAAGATGGAAAGAAATACATCTCGGGTCGCCGGAATTATCCTTCTTGGGTTAGCATTGTTCACTCTTTTTACGCTTCTCTCTTACAACCCCTATGATCCATGCTTTAACTTCTGTCAGTTTGGATATCCTGTGAATGAAGTACCTGTTAACTTTAGCGGTAGATTTGGAGCATACATTTCCGCAATAATGTTTTTTCTATTCGGATGGATTTCGTATCTACTTATTTTTATCATTTTTTTTCTTGCATGGTCAAGAATATGGAAGGGAGAGAAATTTACAGCTATTGAGACTGGCAGTGCTTTTGTTTTCACTGTATTTGTAGCGGGACTTGTGTATATGGTAAAAAAAGGTCTTGCAATTGACAATAATTCAGTTTTTCCGATATCCGGGGTTGTTGGACTTCTTGTAGGCCATGGCATTGAATCATATTTCGGAGAGAAAGGGGGTTTTTTTCTTCTTGCTATTACTTCTCTTGGATTGATTGTGGCATCATCAAGAATTTTTTATTCACCCTTTGAGAATCTTTCTTTAACTCTGGAAGGACTTAAAAAACCGACATATTTTTCAGTTTCAAAATTTGACTCAAATAGAAGAATAAAAAAGTTTAAGAAAAAAGAGAAGTCTGGTCCGGAAGTTAAGAAACAGGAAATAAGTGTTTCAATTCCGACTATTCCAGAGCAAAAGGATGAATTGAAGACTGAAATTGTTGAAATCACTTCAGAAGAGAAAAAAGTTTTGAAAAAACGGATGACAGTAAAAGATAATAAATATCAGCTGCCTTCCCTTTCTCTGCTGAAAGCAGCAAAACAACCCGAGAAAGAGACAGAGAAGGATCTTAAAGTATACGCCCAGGTTATTGAGGAAACCCTGAGTGATTTTGGTATTGAAGGAGAGGTTGTTAATTTTACTCAGGGGCCAAGGGTCACTTTGTATGAACTACAGCCTGCACCCGGTATTCCGCTTGTTAAAATTACCAAACTTTCTGATAATATTGCCATGAGTTTAAAAGCAAGCCCGATAAGAATGGTAGCTCCGATACCCGGAAAGTCAACAATTGGCATAGAGGTTCCTAATAGAGAAATTTCAATTGTTTGTTTGAGAGAAATTCTTGAAAGCAAGGAGTTTCAGAATTCTCCATCAAAACTTACGATGGCTATAGGCAAAAATATTCTTGGTAAACCGGTTATATCTGACCTTAAAATAATGCCCCATCTTTTGATAGCAGGTGCAACTGGCTCGGGTAAAACAGTATGCCTTAATTCACTGATTACGAGTATCTTATACAAAGCCACTCCTGATGAAGTTAAATTTATTATGATAGATCCCAAAATGGTTGAACTTGTAATATACAATGGCATTCCACATCTCATCCTGCCTGTGATTACTGATATCAAGAAGGCAGTTAATTCACTCAAGTGGCTGATAAAAGAGATGGATAGACGTTATCATCTTTTCGCTGAGGCAAAGGTAAGGAATATTGAAACATACAATCAAGAAGCCGAAGAAAAACTTCCATATATTGTTGTCGTAGTCGATGAACTGGCGGACCTTATGCTTATAGCAAGAAATGAAATTGAAAACAGTATTATCAGGCTGACAGCACTTTCACGTGCAGCAGGTATTCATTTAATTCTTGCAACACAAAGGCCATCTGTGAATGTTATAACAGGAATAATAAAAGCAAATCTTCCCTGCAGGATTGCATTTCAGGTTTCATCAAAATTTGATTCTCAGACAATACTGGATGCGAAAGGTGCCGAAAAACTTCTAGGAAGGGGAGACTTACTTTTTATTCCTCCCGGTAGGTCTCATCCTGTCAGGGCGCAGGGTGGCTATGTGAGTGATGAAGAGCTTGAGGAACTTGTAGAATTTTTAAAAACTCAAGGTACGCCTGAATATAAAATGGAGATACTTGAACAACAGACAGACATACATGGTGATGTATCAATTAGTGGAATATCAGCTGGTTCTGACGATGATGACCTATATTCAAGGGCTGTCAGGATTGTTCTTGAAACAAGAATTGCTTCAATATCAATGCTTCAGAGAAGGCTTGAGATAGGGTTTAATAGAGCTGCAAGATGAATATAAAGGATGGAGGCTGAAGGAAGAGTAGGTCCATATAGAGAGGGTAAACCAAGAATTATTCTTAAGGGAACACCTCCAGAAAGAGATAATGATCAAACAAATCAGTAGAATCTTCTGAATATAAAAATCAATGAAAAAAGTTTCCATTATCAGTCTTGGTTGTCCAAAAAATACCGTTGATTCTGAGAAGATTCTTGGACTTCTTGGTGATGCTGGTTATGTAATTTCTGCGGTTCCAGAAGAATCTGATTTTGTGATAATAAATACATGTGCATTCATACAGCCAGCGGTTTATGAATCAAGAAAAATAATTTCGGATTTCATAAGAAGAAAAAGAAGAAATAATTTTAAATTGATTGTGACCGGATGTTTATCTTCCAGGGACTATGATTCTTTGAGTACGATGAAGGAAATAGATGCCATAATAGGGCTTTATCGTATTTCTCAACTGCCAAAAATTTTTTCCGATATAGTTTCGGGTAAAAGGGTGTGTATTAAATCCCATTCATATATCAAAAATTATTGTGCAATACCGAGACTTATATCCACCGCACCATACGCTTATCTTAAAATTACAGAAGGTTGTGATAATCATTGCTCATACTGTACTATTCCCTTAATAAGGGGTCCTCTTGTCAGCTTTTCAGAAAAAGAGATCCTGAAAGAGGCAGAAGATTTATTCCTGACAGGCGTAAAAGAGATTATTATTATAGGACACGATACTACCTCATACGGAAAAGAAAAGGGTAGGTCATATTTACCGGATTTGGTCAAGCAGATAGCTAAAATTGGGTTTCCGTGGATAAGGCTGATGTATTTGCATCCTTCAGGCATAACAGACGACTTACTTGAACTAATAAGTGAAAATAAACAAGTCTGTAAATATCTTGATGTACCCCTTCAACATGTACATCCACTTATTTTAAGAAAAATGAACAGACCAGTTGTAGATTACAAAAAGTTAATTGAAAAAATCAGAAAATCAGTGCCAGGAATAACACTTCGTACAACATTCATTGTCGGTTTTCCCGGAGAAACAGAAGGAATTTTTGATGAACTGATACAATTTATCAAAGATATCAGGTTTGAAAGATTGGGTGCTTTTACCTATTATCCTGAGAGAGGGACAAAGGCATTTTTAATGGATAAACAGGTGCCGATAAGTATTAAAAAAAATAGATTGTCCATGTTGTTGAATGTTCAGAAAAGTATAAGCAAAGAAATTGCAAATTCTTTCAGGGATAAGATTATTGAGGTAATTATTGAAAAAAAGGACCGTACCCATTTTTCAGGTAGATCACAGATGGATGCGCCGGATATAGATTGGTCCGTAAAGGTTCATGGTGAAGCCAATATTGGGAATATAGTTAAGGTCAGGATTGCAAGAACTCTCCCATATACTCTTTCGGGTTTCATTTGCAATTAAGGAAATGGTTTCCTGCCATCCAAAAAAAGAATTATTTGACATTTATTACGGTTATCCTTATAATTAACACACAGGTCCAGCGTAGATGTACACAGCTCTGGTTTAATCCTTTTTAAGATGAAGGGTATTTGTTTTTAAGGACACTGAGATGAAGAAAGAATTGTTAGCGTTATTGGACTATTGGGAAAAGAACAAAGGTGTTTCTAAAGAGTTTCTTATTGCTTCTTTGGAACAGGGTCTTTCTGCTGTGTACAAAAAAAAGGCAATGCTTCAGGAAAACATACAGATTCGAATAGATCCTGAAACTGGTGATATACAATTTATTAATGAAAAGGGAAATGTCGTTGAACCACCTTCATTTCCATGGGAAAGAATTGCAGCCCAGACTGCAAAACAAATCCTTATACAAAAGATTCGTGAGGCTGAAAAAGCAGCAATCTACAACGAATTTAAGGAAATAGAGAACACAATAGTCTCGGGTCGGGTCGAAAGATTTGAATCTGGAAATATCGTGGTTACGGTTGGGAGAGCAGAGGCACTTCTTCCACAAAAACATCTGCTTCCTCACGATAGATTCCATGTTGGGGATCCTGTAAGAGGCCTTTTACTCGAAGTCCGCAAACCAAATAAAGGAATATATCCAATTATTCTCTCAAGGACGGCAACAGATTTTGTCAAGAGAATGCTTGCTGAGGAGATACCTGAAATAAGAGATGGTCTTGTTGAAATAAAAGCAATTGCGAGATTTCCAGGCGATCTAACAAAAGTTGCTGTTTATTCTTCTAATCCCAGAATAGATCCGGTTGGTACATGTATAGGTGATAAGGCGGGAAGAATAAAAAATATAACCAAGGAACTGGGAGGAGAAAAGATTGAGGTTGTAAAATGGGACCCTGACCCTGAAAAATTTACAGCAAATGCATTACTTCCTGCTATCTGCGAAAAGGTAGTTTTTGACAAAGCAAAAAATGAGGCGACTGTTTGGGTGAATAAAGACCAACTGTTTATTGCCATAGGGAAAAAAGGGCAGAATGTGAGACTCGCCTGCAAATTAACAGGATGGAATATTATTATTAACAGGGTTGAAGGAGAGGGGCCCGCAACACTGTTACTAGGTATCAGTGAGGAAATGGCACAGAAGTTAAGCAGGGCTGGGTATGAGACAATAAAATCCGTCAGTGAGGCAAATATTAAACATATGGTAGAAAAATTACAGATTTCTGAAAGCGAAGCAAAAGAACTTATTGAATCCGCAAAAAGACATATTCAGGATACAGGTATTGAAAGAAATAATAAACTGGAGAATGAATGAGGATTTATCAGTTTGCAAAACAGATGAAAATTTCTCCCAAGGAACTCATTGAAATTTGTGAAAATGTTGGGATAAAGGGGAAGACTTATGTCAGTGGACTTAAGGAGCAGGAAATATCGGCGATTAAAGAGTTTATAAAAAAAAGTAAATTGTCAGAGAAACCGATTACTATAACAGGAACCGAAACAGTGGGAGAGGTCGCCTCAAAACTGGGCTTACCTGCTTCTGAAATTCTCACAAGGCTTTCTGAATTTGGCATTTCTGCAACTATCAACGATATAGTGAGTATTGAAAATATGAAAAATCTTTGTGAATCTTTTGGTGCTAGGGTTGAATTCAAAAAGACAAAGGAAAGTTATATACTCGGAACAGCCATAGAAAATGAAAAGGATTTGGTGCCGCGCGCACCAGTGGTAACAATAATGGGACATGTCGACCACGGAAAGACTACTATCCTTGATTATATTCGTAAATCAAACATTGCGGCAAAAGAGTTTGGACAGATTACTCAAAGGATAGGTGCGTATAAAGTCATGATGAAAGATGGGTCAATTGTTTTTATAGATACACCCGGACACGAGGTTTTTACAGAAATGAGAGCGCGTGGTGCACAGGTTACGGATATAGCAGCTGTCTCTTATACACATCTGACGCTG
>JAOAAW010000029.1 GCA_026418655.1 bacterium
CATCGTGTCCACGGTTCTTTAAGCCAATAACTGTGGAAAGTTTATTTTCCTGCGCTCCGCCAATGATCATTCTGGTAATAACATGAGCAATTTTCATTTCACGGATATTTTAACTGTATGTAAAATCAGGGTCAATCATAATTCTATAGATAGCAAGAGAAAATATGGTCAGATGTCTGTAAATAATTGTGAACATTTTATTCTTCCAGGCATTCCAGAACATTTTTTTGATACTGACTGCGCAAGATATTTTTTGGTGTTTTAACATAATAATAAGTAGAAATGTTTGACAGTTGACTTAATAGTGTTAAACTTAACATGTGCAAGGAAATAAAAAACTTTCAATGTCCTTCCTGGCCAACACGTTCTACCATAAATCATTACCAGGCGAGCCTTTTTTAAGTTCAGATCAACCAGGAGGTGAAAATGACTGTTTTGAGAAAGATGTTGATATTGGGGCTTTTTGTTTTTGTCTTGTTGGCTGTAAGTTCTTTTGCTCAGGAGGGGTATCTCAGGATAATTAGCAATCCTGATGGAGCAGATGTTGATGTTGCAGGAAAAAACATCGGTAAAACACCTGTATTAACTGTTTTGAAACCAGGAAAATACACCTATAAGGTAAGCTTAGCTGGTTATGAGACACTTTCAGGAACAGCAGAAGTGGTCGAAAATGAAGTTACAAAATTGAATTTAACTCTTGTAAAACAGATGCAGAAAACACCAGCAAAACCTGTGCCAGTGAAACCTATTGCCAGAGGAGGTCTCACGATTATAACTGACTGGCAGGATGTTTCAATCTATTTGAATGGACACAAAATCAATGAAACACCTCCAGTTACATTAAAAGATGTTCCTGCGGGACTGAATAGTGTTATCCTTGTCAGTGGTGATTACGCTGATTCTTTTCGAATTCTGATTCAACCTGGAAAAACAGCTGTACTGAAAAAGAGTTTTGAAGAAGACAAAAAAAGATATGAAACACAGACAACAGAAACAACTGTGGTTGAGACACCCATTGAAGTAAAAAGAAGCATGTTGCCTGCCAAAGTTATTATTACTCTTAATACGCAGGTAAGCACGGATGCAAAGAAACAGGATACAATTCTGGGAGAAAGCGATCTTATCGAAGTTTCTTTCCAGTACAGGAAGGCCGGTGAAACACAGTGGGATGAAAAGCTTCTTCAATCAGGAACAAAAACAGAAGAGGCAATGGAGATTGAAAAAGGTACTTATGAAATACAGCTGGTTGCATCTCATTATAAAGTACCGACAGGACTGCTTAATGTACTTTTAACAAAAAAGGAAAAGATCAGGGAGTACAAAGAATCTATCAAGAAAGAGATACAGCCAGATACCCAGTACAAGTATATAGTTTCCTACGATGGCAAAAGTTTCAGCTATAAGACAGAAGAAGCAAAGCTTAACACACCCATAAAATAGGTTTATTGTTCTCAATGGAGGATTATATGGGAATGATGAAAGAATTCAAAGAATTTGCGATGAAAGGCAATGTGGTTGATATGGCAATAGGTATCGTTATAGGTGCTGCATTTGGGAAAATTGTTTCGTCTCTTGTGGGAGATGTTATTATGCCGCCGATTGGAGTTCTTCTTGGTGGAGTGGATTTTTCAAATCTTGCCATAACCATAAAGCATGCCACAGATACATCTCCAGCAGTAGTAATTGGTTATGGAAGATTTATTCAAACGCTTGTTGATTTTTTGATAATAGCGTTTGCTCTGTTTTTTGTTGTCAAAGCCATAAACTCCTTAAAGAAGAAACAGGCAGAAGCACCTGCAGCACCACCAGCGCCTTCAAATGAAGAAGTGCTTCTTGCTGAAATAAGGGATTTGCTTAAAACGAAATCTTGATTTTTTTGCAAGAATTAGGTATCGTAATTGAGAGAAGAGTAAAGATTATCCCTGAAAAAATTTTAACCAAGGGGAGGTCTGTATGAAAAAGCAGTCAGTATTGTGGATAGTGGTATCAGTAGTAGTGAGCTTTTTATTGTTTGCGGGGAGTATCAAGGCGCAGACAGTTTCTCCTGAAAAAATCCTTCCAGAGGATTTTTCCTGGTATGGAAAGTCAGGCGCCGAGAAACAACCAGTTTATGACGCAGAAAGAGGTGGTTTCTGGTGGAATCCATCCATAGCTCCTGAAGGAAAAGAAAATACACAGTGGGGAAACAGGGGATATATCTTTGTTGGTCCGAAGAAATCCAAGTCAGTTGATTCTAAAGAAGCAGCTTCTATCAGTGTAAGTAGACCTATCCAAAAACCATTACTCAATAAATGGTGCTTTTTTTGCAGTCCAGAAAAGAAAACTGTATATGTGGAAAAAGTAGTTGAGGTACCTGTTGAAAAGGTTGTGGAGAGGGTTGTCGAAAAACCCGTTGAAAGGGTTGTTGAAAAAGTGGTTGAAAGGATCATAGAAAAACCTGTTGAGAAAATTGTTTATGTTGAAAAACCTGTCGAAAAAGTGGTAGAGAAATCTAAAAAGATACCCCTCAATCTGAAGGATGTTTATTTTGCCTGGGACAGCGCAAAACTTACATCTGTTGCAATAAAAACATTAAAAGAAAACGCTGAAATTCTTCGTGCAAATCCTGACGTAAAGGTTTTGCTTGTTGGTTCTGCTTCTCCAGAAGGGAAAAGCGATTATAACAAAAAACTTTCTGAGCGTCGGGTCAAATCAGTGTTTGACTACCTGACAGGCAAAGAAAAAATTGCTGCCTCCCAGCTTAAAACAGAAGCAGAGGGCGCAATTGAAGTGCCAAAGGAATCCTGGCCAATTGCAAGAAGGGTCAAATTTGTCCTAGTTGACTGATAGGATTGTCTGGCAGGAGCAGTATTTGGAAAATTTTTTTGCGGGTGATAAATATTGATTTTATGGCTGACTTGTATTGTATTGACATGTCTGACGGCGATGGGTAAAATAGAACTGTTGGGAGGGTAGATTGATACTGTTATATCAAAAAGTGAAAAATTATCTGATCGAGAAAATCGAAAGCAGCAATCCCGGAGATAAACTTCCGTCCGAAAATGAACTCTGTCAGCAGTTCAATGTGAGCAGGATTACTGTCCAGAGGGCCATTAAAGACCTGCTAGAAGAAAAACTGATTCTTAGGAAGAAAGGGAAAGGAACTTTTGTCGTGCCCTCAATTATTAAACACACTTCAACTGCAAAAACCATCAAGATAATTTTTCCAGCAGGTGGTGACCCTGAAGATGATTTTCTTTTTCCGATTATAAGGTGTTTACTTGACCAGTTTGGATCCAATGGTTTTGAATTTTCATTGATGCCCTGGGAGCAAGGTAAGCAAAAAATAGATTTTTCTGGGTGTTCAGGCGTATTCTGGATTGCTCCGAATAAAAAAGACTTTAACAAAATTGAAGAAATCTCCTTAAAAGGTATACCCCTGATTGTTATTAACAGGGTTATGGAAAATTTTGTCAATTTTGTGAGCACTGACCATTACAAAGCAGGGCTTATGGGTGCAGAGTACCTCATTTCCAAAGGACATACCAATATCGGTTTTGTGGGGCTTATAAAGGACAATACCTGTTCATCTCAGATGTACAGGGGTTATTGTAATGTAATTGAGAACTCGCATGTGAAAATATCTTCTCATTTTACGGTTTCTGCATTTATCAATAGCAAACTGGAAATTAACCAGAGTTTTCACAAACAGCTGAGTGAAATGCTTGAAAGATATAAACCGACAGGATTGTTTGTGGCCGGTGAATTGTTTTTGTCGTCGGTTTTGAAGATAGTCGAAAAGAAAAATCTCGTGCCTGGTAGAGATATTGATATTGTCCTGTCTGATGAAGTTCCTGAAGGAACTCCCTATAAAGAAAATATCGCATGTATCATCCAGCCACTTCGTGAAATTGGAGATATTGCAGCCCGGGCCATGAAACAGATTATAAACGGAGAAAAGAAAACGATCAGAGTTAAACTGTCTCCTATTAAGGGGCGAAACATGAGCAGTATACATTTTTCAAATGAACTTGAAAGGAGGTGAGGACAATGAAAAAAGGATTTACACTTATTGAACTTCTTGTGGTTATAGCGATCATAGCGATTTTGGCGGCAATGCTGCTGCCTGTGTTAACAAGGGCAAGGGAAAAGGCAAGGCAGGCAGTGTGTATGAGCAACCTGAAGCAGGTTGGTCTTGCACTCACCCTGTATGCTAATGATTATGATGGGTGGCTGGTTTCACCCACACCCGGTTATTTAAGCTGGTACGGGGTTTTGTTTGACAAAGGATACCTTAAGGGCAAGGAACTTGTTATATGTCCGACAAACAGAATCAAAACCTATGACCCATATACTACAGGGAGGACCATGGGTATTGATATTTACATGGGTTATTACAGGGACCCCATACAAATGGGATGGCAATTTCCATGCCCTACATCTTTAAACAAAAATGTAAAAAGGGAATTTATTTCTGGAGTATTTTATTGGTATCTCAGGATAACGCATCTACCGAAACCAGCATTATTTCCATTGATTGCTGATACAGGTGGAAGTTTGCCTTCAAACTTAGGGTGGCCTAATGCTGCCTATTATCCCTATGACTCCAATGGTGCGTTAGTTCATCTCAAACACATGGGCGTGGCAAACATGTGGTTTGCTGATGGACATGTTGAGGCGTGCAATGAAGACAGGGTTCATTACCTGCTTCCAACCTATGATATTTTGAGGTATGACCTGACTATTGCTGCTTATCCACCATGATTTTTGCAAGGGAAATAGGAGAGATGCTTGTTAATGCGATAGGTTGCATTGTCAGTTTAGGGTTGTTCGGCGAAGGGAAATTAAGGGGTATTACAAAAATTCCTGTTGACGCATAGAGCAAAAGGGCTGGTGATGGTAATATTGCGGAAACCAGCTTTAAGAAAATTTGAAACAGGATAATGATGCCTATTCTACAGGTTTTAGACTCCCATGTTCATTTTGGGAATATTTCCAGAATAAAGGAAACAAAAAGATTCTTTGCGACCAACGATATTGATAAAATATGCATTGTAAGCTCTCCCAGTTTGTCATTGATTAATTCAAATCCGCAGGCACTATGTTTCAAGGCAACATTTCCTTCAGATATATTTATTATGGGTGGTCTGGACTATTTCGGGATTACAAAATTGCAGCTGAAAAACAGGAAAAAATTTTTGGTAAAGCAACTTTTAAAAATGATGGAAACAGGGTTTGATGGTTTGAAAATACTTGAAACTAAACCAAATCTTTTTAAGTTAATGCCATTCAAAATTGATGAACCAGAATATTACGATTTTTTTGAAATACTCCAAGAAAAAAAATTTCCTATAGTGTGGCATGTTGCTGACCCACCTGAATTCTGGGATAGACAAAAGATACATCCGCTTGCCCTAAAGAGGGGCTGGGGATATTTTTCAAAAGGATTTCCATCATACGAAGAAATAAGGCAAAAGGTAAGCCGTGTTCTTTCAAACTTTCCACATCTGAAAATAATTTTTGCACATTTTTATTTTCTTTCTCAAAACCTTGATGAAGCAGCAGATGTTCTTGAAAAACATCAAGAGGTTAATTTTGATATCACGCCAGGCGCTGAGATGTATATAAATTTTTCTCAACGACCCGAAGCGACAAGAAATTTTTTCATCAAATACCAGGACAGGATAGTTTTTGGAACAGATACAAGCATCACAGAAAAGTTTGACAGAAGGGGAACCAGAGAAAAGATATCTTTTATGAAAAGATTTCTGGAAACCGAGGATGTGTTTCATATGCCGAAGGGCGATATAAATTTTCTGTCGCAGCCTGATAAACCAATAAAGGGCATTAAACTTCCTTTTTCTGTTTTACGCAAGGTTTATAGAAAAAATTTTATGGAGATTGTTGGAAGAAAACCAAAAAAAATTGATATGAATTCTGCTATTGAAGAGTGCGTAAGGATAGGGAAAGAAGTTGAGAGTCGTTTTCCGAAAAATAAAAACTTTGGATATTCTGCAGCAGAGTATTTACAAAACCTTCAAGGAGGTAAACTATGATATGTAAGGCAGAATTTATTGTCCCGATGTTCATTACAGGTTTTTTCCTTTTCATCTCAAGAGATGGTTGTGCTCAGGGTCTTGCACAGGGAAAGCACTTCATTTTTCAGACAAATTCCGGAGATAATTATGTGATGCAGCCGTATAAAGGCGCAACATTTAAGGTAATACCGGTTGAAGAAGGAATAACAAAAATTGAGGTTAGATATTTGAGCGAAAACCCAAGAGAGAACAGGGGTCCTTTTAACTTTACAATTGATAAGAAAAATCTTTACTGGGAAAGTGGACTTGATGGAGGGTTGTTTTTCCCTTCCTATCTCAATCACACTGTAGAAGTGAAAAGTGACAAAAACATTATGATATTTTTGAATTTTGGTGGATATTATTTAAGAAACCCACATGGTGGATATGCTGTGCCAAGTGTGGATGGTTCAGGAAAATTGTTTTATGCCTGGCTTGTAACCTCTGAGGACCCGCAAACAAAAAAACCAGAGGAAAATGCCTGTGTGAGAATTATCGCCCTCCAGCCAGATACTGTTATAACAATCAAAGGACAGGAAGACAAGAAAGCTTTTGGAAAACTTGCAGAAAAAGAAGAGACAAGAATTAAGATGAAAGATAACAAATTCATTGAGTTAAACTATGGTTGCGCATGGGGATTCAGGGAAATAACATCCACAAAGCCGATATTGGTTTATGTTACGCCTTGTTCTCTTAATAATTTTACAATGCTGCATCCAACATATGAATCAGGCAAGGAGAGATATGTTGGAAAAGAGTTTTATGGCGGAGTTAATCCGTATCCATCAAACAACTTCTATCCATGTATCGTTGTTACCTGTCTTGAAGACAATACAGATGTCTACATTGAAGAAATGAAGGACGACGGAACAGTTGTCAAAAAAACCCAGGCATCAAGAACCCTGACTCAGGGAGAAGAATATACATTTTATCTTACCTCAGGGGTTCCATGGTACAGAATAGTTTCAACAAAAGATATTTATGCCTATACTTCAAGGGCAATGTTGAATGGCTATGCGTACACCAGGGATACGCTATTTTTGCCCGATATTAACGGTGTATTCTGTGGTTCTGATTTTATTGTAAATATTGGCATGGAAACTCTTGCGTACTCTTCAAAACCAAAGTGTCATCTGACTGTTTACAGTTTTGATGGCAAATTTTCACCTTTTAGTATGCAACTTGAAGATGGTTATTCTCTTCTGGGTTGTCCAAGAGTTTATGGGCAGAAACAATACCTTGTTTCATTTTCGGATCCAGGACTTGTTCAGTACAATTCTGCCTATTCCGCGACCTATGCAATACCTGTTGATAGTCCTGTCGCATCCATCTATTTAGGACCAGAAAAAGTCAAAAAGATTAACCCGCCCAAACAGGAAACTGTTTTTGTGCCGAAAAAAGTCGACAATGAGTTTAAAAATCTTTCTGTTGAAGAAAAGATTGCAAGGTTCAGGAACGAATATCTTTTGAAAAAAAGACCTGTAAAGATAATTGGCTTTGGAGATTCTGTTACGCAGAGTGCAAGGGTCAGTGGCGCAGAAACATTTTACCAGATAATAGCAAAAAAATTAAAAGAAAAATATGGATATGAGAATATTACTGTTGTTAACAGAGGAATAGGCGGGAATAATGTTTTTCATGCTTTAAGCAGAATAAGAGAAGATGTGGTTGCTGAAAACCCGCAGCTTGTCTTTGTGATGTTTGGCGTGAATGACGGATACAGGGGTATGAATATTCCGGTCTTTGAGAAAAACATGAAAAAGATTATTGAGATACTTGAAACAGAAACAAACGCCTTGATTGTGGTGCTGGGTCCAACACCTTTAACCACAGACAGGGAAGCATTCAGATCCTATGATAAAGCGGTTGAAAAATTGAGCAAAGAGAAAAAAATTCCATTTATCAGCATGCAGGAAATTATAATGACACAGCCAGAATGGGACAACAAACTTTATACTGACTTCTGTCATCCAGGACCAGAAGGACACAAAATTATGGCTGAAGGTGTCTGGAAATTATTGGAAAATGAGAAATGAAGGATATAAATCCTGTGAAACTTGATGATGGTCTTTATTTTACTGACCTTGGCAGATGTTATCCCACATTTGCAATCTCTGAAAAACGCAGCAAAACAAAATGGAGAAAGTTTTACTATGAAACAGATAAGTTTTCAGGTGTGTTGCTTGTTGCCTGTTATGGCGTAAATCCGCCTGTTTTAAGTCTGCCTGTTAATATTAAAGGAAGACACAAGATTTTTGCAGGACTTTATGGTGAATTCGGATTCAGTGCCGGCATACGAATTAAATTGAAAAAAGACCAGTGCTTTCAGACCCTTATTGCACAGAATTCAATTTCAAGAGGAGATGTTATCAATGAGGTTTTCTGGAAAGAGGCAAATCTGACCGACGAAATAATACAGATAGCGGTTCAGAGTAAAAAGGATGAGGACAGGATTACTTCTGGTATTGCATACATCCGGCTTGTTCCAGTAAAAGAAATATCCAGACCCGATGAAAAACCCGATATATATCTTGCAGCTTTTAATGATGCATACTCGTTTATTTACTATAACAGACCAGAGACAATCAGGGATATTCAGGAACAGATAGATATTTTCAGGGATACACCTTTCAAAAAAATATACTGGGGAATGGCAGCAGGAGATGTGGCTACATATCCAACAGATGTGGGTTCAAGAACAAACATTGATCTTGATGTATATCCAAGAATTGGAGATATAAATTATGCGGAAAGCTGCAAGATTTTTAGACAGAAAAACCTTGATATTCTGAAGATTGCTATAGAACATGCAAAAAAAATAGGACTTGAATTTCATGTATATCACAGATTAGGATTTGTTGCAGGACAACCGCCATGGGAAGAAATGATGTATTCAAGATTTTTCTACGAGAATCAGGAATTTTTGTGCTATGACAGGGATGGAACGAAGATTTCAAGATTGAGCTATGCATATCCTGAAGTTCAACAGCATTGTATAGAACTTTATAGAGAGGTTGCTGATTATGGAGTTGATGGAATAAATTTTGCATTTCACAGAGGAGTTCCACTTCTATTATTTGAAAAACCGATTATTGAGGGATTCAGGAAAAAATATGGAGAAGACCCGAGAAAAGTTCCTGATACTGACCGGCGTCTTTTTGATTTTAGAAGCAATATCATTACTAACTTTATGAGCAGGGTCAGGCAAGAGT
>JAOAAW010000131.1 GCA_026418655.1 bacterium
ATAGTGGTTTACTCAACTGGCAGTTCAACGTCAGTAAATATTGGAAGTGCTTCAAATCACGCAAGAATTCAAGGGCTCATCTTTTCTTATGGTGCTACAACAGGAAATATAACATTGAATAATGCCAATACATATATAAACGGATGTCTTGTTGCAAGTGGAACAGTAACACTAAATAATGGAACACTTGTTTATGATACAGGTGCCATTGATCCTAATAGAATTCGTATTTATTCTGGATTTGCTGGCGGAAGAAGGGTTTATCTTCCAGTTAACTGGAGGATATCGTGGTGAAGAAAGGTTTTTCATTACTTGAACTTGTTGTTGCAATATTTCTAATAACAATTGTTATTGGTACAGGCCTTTTGATTATTGCCGCAAATCTTAATGTTATGCAAAAAGCAAATGAGATATTACTTGCTTCAGCAATCGCTCGGTATTATGTAGAATCAGTGAAAACAATTGATTTTCCGCCTATTTTTGCTGATAGACAGTCAGATTTCCCCAAAAAGATAGGTGAAAATGCTCCACTGGGTACTGCTTATGAAGTTCCGAGTATTGATCCTTCATTCAGGATATACATGGGTTGTGTCTGGTATGGTCCGGATGGAAGTGAAATTACTTCTGACACAGATATTGACAGGGTTGCTTTAAGAAAAATCAAGATTGAGGTAAGAAGGAAAAAAGATAATTATCCGCTATTTATAATGCCAATTTTTATTGTAAGAAACGGAATATACTGATGAAAAAGAAAAAAGGTTTTACCATGCTTGAGATACTTGTGGCACTTGCACTGCTTATAATTATTGTTGGCTTGGCCACATTTCTATATGTGCGTGCGGCTAGGTTACGTAAACTTATTACCTACCAGAACGATATCCAGCATGTATTGAGTTCAATGATGACAGAAATTAGCTATGGTTCAAGAGATACGTCAGGTCTTGAATTTGCCCATGATATAAAAAATGATCCGCAAAATCCTGTCTATGAACTTGGTTTTTATGATGCTATGAGAGGAGAAACAGTTTTATATCTGATTTCTCCAGGGATGAATTCTGGCATGCCCTCAAACCTACCCACCACTGACACAGATACCACACTCTGGCAGGCAAAAACAAAAACATCAGGCGTCCCGGCAAGAAACTCAGGTCAATGGAAACTTATTGATGTAAATAAATCCATTGTAATTACTTCAGGAAGCGAGTTTACTTATTACCGACTGACAAATGCAGGGCTGAAAAAAATTAACAATCTTCAATTGGAACCAGCAGTTGCAGTAAAAATTACCCTGAAAGGAAAGACAACTGATCCATCGCTAAAAACCCGGCCCATCACAACAGCAACTGTACTTATAAGATGCAAAAATAAACTCCAGTTTTAATTAAAAGATGAAAAAATCTGGATTTACCCTGATAGAAATTCTTGTTGTTCTGGTGATAATCTCGCTGGTTGTTGCTATTACTATGCCTGCAACGAAAAAAGCAAGAAATAAGGCTGCTATTTTAAAAACAAGAGCAATTATTTCTTCGATTGAAGCAGCTCTGTTTATGTACCAAACAGATATGGGAAATTACCCTGAAAGCACAGGTTCAAGTAAAATCCTTGTAGAAGCGCTCATGGGACCTATTGATGACGAAAACTGGAAAGGTCCGTATATGCGTTTTAAGCAAAAAGATATAGACGAAAACAATAACATCCTCGACACCTGGGGAACTACAATTAAATATATCTACCCGCAGGATGAAAAAAACAATGTACCTTTTATCATCATATCATCAGGTCCTGACAAAAAATTTGATACAACCGATGATATTGGAAACTGGTAAAAAAGGTGTAAGTTTAATTGAAATTCTTGTTATTGTGGTTATCATAAGTATTTTAATTGGTTTTTCTGTTTTTTACCCGCATAAAACAATTAGCACAACAAACCTTGATATCGCAAGTAAAACAATTTGTGAAATATTAAATACAGCAAGAAATTATGCAATTGCTGAAAGACAGAGTTTTATGGTTATTTTTGAAAACAATTCCTGCGGTATTTATAAAAGCGATGGAACTCTCATTGGAAAAATCTATAGATTCCCACGGTTTATAGTTATCAAAGCAAAAACAGATGGCTTTTCACCAGCAGAATTTTTACCGGAAGGCGCTGCAAAACAGGCAGGTCATATTATCATTGAAGACACTTCAACAAAAAGAATACGAAAAATTATTCTTTATAACCTTACAGGAAAGACAAAAATTCAAAAAAAATGAAAGACGGTTATTCACTCATCTCCGCCCTGGTATCGTCTATTATCATTCTTTGTGGGATTGTTTGTGTGTTGATGGTGGTACAAAATACTGAAAAGCTTTTCATGAGGGCAACAAATTTTCAGGACTTTGCAATGGCAGCAGAGATACTCAATGATAAAATACAGGAAGAGTTTGGTTCCATTGGCAAGCCTGTTCCAGAAAAAATCGAAGGAAAAATGCCTGGTTTTTACAATCTTTCTTATGCAATATACTTGCGCCGAATGAAGGATGATATGTATGAGGTTCGTATCAAACTTACAAAAACTGTGGAAGGGAAAAAATACTGTGAGGAATTCATCACAGCACTTCATCAGAGGTAGAAGGGCTTTCTCTCTTATTGAAATACTGGTGGCAATGGTTATCATTGTAATTGTCTTTATCTCAGGCCTTTTAATTTTTTCAACCATTACATTGAGAATATCCAGACAGACAACAGAAAAAACAATTTCAGCCAGTGCAACTGATTTTATATTATTTCTAAGACATACACTCAGGGAAGCAATCATTCAGGATATTGAAGGACCGTTCAGGATAGATTTCATTGGTACTGAAACTTCCATAAAATTCTTTGCTCCATATACTGTCGGTAAAGGTTCAGACCTCGGGAAATATGGAATATATCTTGATGGAAACGAGATAAAAATGTCGTTTGAAAGAATTGACAGAAATTCAGATGACTATTCATTTAAGTCAGGATTTTCTGGAAGCCAGGTTCTTGTTGAAAATGTAAAAGAACTGGCATTTTCATACTGGGATGGAAAAAACTGGGAAAAATTTTGGGACACAAGGAACCAATATGCATGCGCAAAATTACCTGAAAAAATAAAGGTTTTTTGTACTTTAACTGGCGGAAGGTGTGAAGGGAAGGAAATTGAAAAGTCCTTTAATGAAGAAATATGGATGGGCAAATAAAGGCGACGCGTTAATTTTTTCAATTGGAATTGTCTTACTTTTGTTTATTATCACTGTTGGATTTCTTATTATTTTCAGTCACTGGGAAAAATCGTCGTTTTTGATGTTTTCAAGGATACAGTCAGATCATGCTGCAAAAATTGGAATAGAACAGGCAATCTGGGAATTAAAAAATGATCAGAACAACTACGATGGATATGACGAGGACTGGCATCAAAAATTTATCGGGAATGATATAGATATGGATGGAGATGGAACAAATGAAAGCAAATTTTTTTATGTAAAAAATTTACGCGGAAAAATTATAGGAAGATATGCAGTACTTGTACAGGACGAATCTTCTTCTATAAATATAAATTGTATAGGGAATCTTGCAAAAAATGGGAAACATGGTTTCAACGAAGGGTGGACGACCTTTGAAATTGCGTTTTTCCCTGAATTTTGCGATTCTGTTGCAGGCAATATTGTTGAGTTCAGAAGAGGCAAAAATTTAAAACCCGGCAAAGTCACTGTGGATGATGACAATGACAACAATATTCTTTCAGACGATGGTATTGATAATAATGGAGACGGAATTATTGATGAAAATGACGAAGGAGTAGATGAAGAAGATGAGTTTAATCACAAAAAACCATATGATGATGATAGACCTTTTTTTGTCATAGAAGATATAAAAATGGTTTATGGCATCACAGAGAAACTCTTTGAGAAAATAAAAAATTATATTACATGCCATAGCTATGACTTAAATATCGATGCTGAAAATTATTTGAGAACAAACATAAATAAGGTAACCGCTTCCCGTATAGCATCGATTCTAACATCCATTGGTTATGATAAAAATACTGCGATACAGATAGCAATAAACACAGTTGATTACAGAGATAAAGACGATACTCCTACTGTCGTAACAACCCCTGACGGCAAACCATATGTTGGAATTGAAAAAACTCCGTATATAAATGAAATAGAACCAGCACCTGAAATAAAAATTCAGACAATCGTAACCTCAGCAGGTCCTGTAACAATCATTGAAGAGAAAGGTCCTCATTTCATAGAAATTTTCAATCCATATGATGAAATAATTGATATTGGCGGCTGGACAATAAAAGGCGGAATGATAATTTTACCTTCTGTCAGTTTATCCGATCATAATAGACAAACCCAGGATGTGATGGATGAAATTGACAAAGGAAGTGAAGTCGATCAGTCCAAACTTAAGAATTTCTGGACATCGCTTACCATTAATTCAATAAAAATTCCTGATGGGACAAAAATAAAACCCCGCTCTTATTATTTAATCGGGGATTCCATAAAATGGAAAATAATTATTAGAATGACATCTGCCGGTCCTGTTATTTTACCTTTTTTAATACCAATAAAAGAACCAGCATACGCTGACCAGTTTGAACCAATTTTGTTTATGAATTTCCAGTCGGAAGTTCTTTCTAATTTATTTTCAATTATTTTAAAAGTTTTTGGAATAAATTTTTTATTGAATGGCGAAATGACACTGCTGAATGAAAAAAATCAATTAATAGAACACACTGATTATGGATTTGATATTCCCGGTAAGATGACAAAGCAAAAAAATGACCCAAGGGTAAACGAGTGGTTCATCTCACCACAGACACCCGGAAAGATCAATATCTGTTTTATGCCACACGTAGGTGATGAATTCAATCTATTACAGCTTAATCAGTGGCCTGCTTCTTTTACAATTAAAAATAATCCCTTTTCAAACTCTGCTGAACTTTCCTTTATTCATACAGGTAAACAGTGGAAAACTTTGAACATGTGGAAGGGATACGATAAAAAACTTCTTGATATTTTCACCGTTGTTGAAGAAGTTGAAAAACCAGTATTTGGCAGGATAAACATCAATACAGCCACTCCACTTGTCCTGCAGTGCCTGCCATTGGTAGATACAGATATTGCCAGGGAAATAATAAATGAAAGACCCTTTACAGAATTCTCAGATATTGTCGGCAGACTGCATGGACCACTTAATAAAGAGATAACAAAATTTGGCAGAAACTTAATAGACGACAACAAAAACACGTGGATCGACACAGAAGATGAAAAAGAACTTGTAATTTCTAAAATATGTAATCTCATTACTGTGAGAAGCAATGTTTTCAGAATCACTGTCATATCTGAAAAAGTGCTTGATTCTGATAACAATGGTATAATAAATCAGGGTGAAGTAAAAGCAAAAACAAGATATCGGATTATTTACGACCGTAATAATAATAAAATCCTTGAAAGGAGAAAATTGTGAAAATAACAGAAAGCATAAAAATATGTTTCAAAAAGGCCAAAGAGAAAACGCTGGCATATTTTAAGGATAGAAAAAAAAGGAAAAAATTCGTTATCAGTATATGCGTAGTAATAATTGTTGTGATAGGTGGTTACCTGACCTATTTACAGTATCTCAAGAAAAATGCTGTGGCAATTGTCAATGGAGAAATCATCACTCTTTCAGATTTGAAAGAGAAAATTTCAACATATCCTGAATTCTATCAGGAATATGTCAGACAATTTCCCCAGCAGGCGCTTGAAGATTTTATTGGAGAAAAACTTTTGATGCAGAA
>JAOAAW010000164.1 GCA_026418655.1 bacterium
GGTTACTTCCCTTCCCAGAAGCCAGGACTCCTATGGTAAACATTTTTCTATCTCCTTCAAAGTTTTAAGAATTTTTTTCAATAACTCCATTGAACTCTGTTTGTTTTTGTTTTCATTGATGTAGATCTTCCTGAAATTTTTTTTAACACCTTTTATTTTATACCCCTCGTAATAAAGAAGATTCTGAATGTGCCTGATTTTATCTATGTCCCTATCTGAATAAATCCTTCTACCAGCCGGGTCTCGCTGAATTTTAAGGAAAGAAAATTGAGTTTCCCAATATCTAAGAATATGAGGCGCAATGCCTGTAATTTCAGAAACTTCTTTTATGCTGTAATAACGGATACTTTCATTCATCCTTCAATCGTCTTGTCATCAGTTTTTCAACCTCATCTGCAGGTTCGCTGTTATGGTGGATTATTCTATAAATTGCAGATGCGATTGGGATTTCAATCTCATTCTCATCAGCGATTTTTTTTATTGCTTTAGATGAAAATATCCCTTCAATCACCATTTTTGTACCTTCAAGGAATTCTTTTTTTCTTTTTCTTGCGACAGCCTGTCCAAAACGATGGTTTCTACTCAATGGGCTGAACGAAGTAGTTATTAAGTCGCCTATGCCTGCTAATCCCCAGAAAGTTTTTTCCTTTGCGCCAAAAAACTTCCCAAAGTTTTTCATTTCTTCAATACTTCTTGTTAGATATGCTGCTTTTGCATTATCACCTAGATCAAGTGCATCAATAATCCCCGAACCTATAGCAAGTACGTTTTTATATCCACCACATATTTCAACCCCGCAAACATCTGTTGTTGTATATAGCCTTAAAATCTTTGAGGAAAACATCCTTTGGAACCTTCTTGCCAGACTTTCGTCATTGGAGGCAACAACTGCTGCGGTTGGTTTACCTGCTGCAACCTCAGATGCAATTGTTGGCCCAGATATAATCGCAAAGTTTGATATATTAATTTCATTACACAGTATCTGTGACATTCTCATTCCTGTTTCAGGTTCAAGTCCTTTTGTGGCGATAAGAATATTCTGACACTTATAAAACTGCTTTAAATATTTTACAGTATCTCTAAAGTATTGCGAGGGGACCGAAAGAATGAGAGTATTTGCATTTGAACATACAAATTTCATATCGTCTGTTATAAATACTTTTTCTGGAATTCTAAAGCCAGGAAGATACTCAGTGTTTGTTCTTGTTTCTATAAGGTGTCTGGCATAAGCTGAAAACTTTTCCCAGAGGAAGATCTGAAATTTTCTGGATAACAAAATTGAAAGAGCAGTTCCCCATCCGCCAGCGCCAATGATACCTATTTTTTCCATATACAAAACCTATTTTCCTTTCCCTGGAAAAGTCTAACAATGTTTTCCCTATGAGCAATCATGATTAAAATGCAGATGACCAGTCCCGTTATTATAAGAAGAATGCCTTTTTGGGAAAGCCACAATAATAATGGTAAACTGATTGCTGCGATCATTGAAGCCATTGATACGTATCCTGTCGAAATAAACACGACAGACCATAGCAGGAATGTAATAATCGCCTCTTTTGGCATTACAGCCAGAATAACCCCAAAACTGCAATTTACAGCCTTCCCCCCTTTGCCTTTGAGAAAAATCGAAAATTTACTTCCAAAAATTGTAACAAGACCAATAATAAGTAAAGCCGATTGGGTTGTGTTAGTTCCGTGAATATATTTTACAAAAGTTATTGGTAGGGCACCTTTAACCACGTCAAGTAAAAAAGTAATAATGCCGGGTATTGGTCCCAACACACGAAATACATTGGTTGCACCTATATTTCCGCTTCCTTTTGTTCTGATGTCAACCTTATAGAGATACTTACCAATCCAATATCCCCAAGGGAGGCTACCGCATAGGTAACCGACTATACTCCAGAAGACGGTCAGAAACAGGGACACAGTTCATAAATCCGGAATTTTATTTGATGCCAAGTAATTCCTTTGCTTTATCAACTGCTGATCCCGCATCAGGAGCGTATCCATCTGCGCCTATTTCATCGGCATACGCCTGTGTTACAGGAGCGCCGCCGATAATTATCTTTACTGAGTTTCTCAATCCTTCAGCTTTCAATTTTTCAATAACATCTTTCATGGCAGGCATCGTGGTTGTTAAAAGTGCAGATAATCCGATAAGCTGCGCTCCGTTTCTTGCAGCATCAACAAATTTTTCCTCAGGTACATCAATACCAAGGTCCATCACTTCAAAACCTGCACCTTTCCACATCATTGCCACGAGGTTTTTCCCGATATCATGAAGATCTCCCTTAACTGTCCCGATCGCAACCTTTGCCTGAGCTTTAATACCTGCCTTGGCTATTTCTGGTTGTAAAATTGACATTGCCTGATTCATTGCTCTTGCAGCTATAAGAACTTCAGGAACATAGAACTCGTTATTCTTAAATTTAGTTCCCACTACGTTCATTCCCGCAATCAGGCCATCATTTAAAATTTTTTCAACACTGATGTTTTCTGCGAGAGCCTTTGAGACAAGATCTGTTGCTTTCTTTGCATCCCCTCTTATAATTGCTTCTTTTATTTCATCTAACATTTTCACGCCTCCTTAATGTTAAAAAAAAATTAACAAAGAGATTTATACAGCAGATTTTGTTGTTTGTCAAGTCTTATTATGTTAGTGTAAAATATCCTCAAATATTTAAAGGCGGTTAGCTCAGGTGGCAAGAGCGCTTCCCTTACAAGCTGGCTCTTATACAC
>JAOAAW010000192.1 GCA_026418655.1 bacterium
TCTTCTGGCGACTTGCAATGCAGCCCAGCATGCAGCACCGCTTGAAATGCCACACAGTATACCTTCTAATTTTGCAAGTTTTCTCGCTGTTTCACCCGCGTCTTCTTCTTTAACTCTTATTATTTCATCAATTATTTCTCTATTTAAAACCTTAGGAATGAAGCCAGCTCCAATTCCCTGAATTTTGTGTGGTCCTGGATTACCACCTGAAAGCACAGGTGATGCATCCGGTTCCACAGCAATCGCTTCAAAACTTTTTTTTCTTTTTTTTATTACTTCAGCTACACCAGTTATTGTGCCTCCTGTGCCAACCCCGCTAACGAGTATATCCACTTTCCCTTCAGTATCATTCCATATTTCTTCTGCGGTGGTTTTTCTATGTATTTCTGGATTGGCTGGATTTTCAAATTGCTGTAACATTACAGAGTTTGGAATTTCCTTTATAAGCTGTTCTGCTTTTGAAATAGCGCCTCTCATACCTTCACTTCCTGGTGTTAAAACAAGTTCTGCGCCAAATATCTTAAGAAGTTGTCTTCTCTCAATGCTCATTGTTTCTGGCATCGTTAAAATTAGTTTATATCCTTTTGCAGCAGCAACAAAAGCAAGAGCAATGCCAGTATTTCCGCTTGTTGGTTCAACGATCACAGAATCTTTTTTCAGGATACCCCTTTTCTCTGCGTCTTCTATCATAGCGAAACCGATTCTATCCTTTACACTTGAAAGCGGATTAAAAGATTCAAGTTTTGCAACGACTGTTGCATCAATTCCTTCTGTAATGCGGTTGAGCTTAACAAGTGGTGTGCCACCGATTGTCTCAGTAATGCTATTAAAAATTTTCATCTCATCTCCTATTTAAATGTGGCTCAATGCCTGATTAATGTCATAGATTATGTCATTTATATGTTCAATTCCAACGGAAAGTCTTATAAAGTCAGGTGTAACCCCTGTTGAAAGTTGTTCTTCATCAGAAAGTTGCTGGTGTGTTGTTGATGCTGGATGTATCGCAAGGGTTCTCACATCTCCAACATTAGCAACATGCGAAATAAGTTCCAATGAATCAATGAATCTTTTTCCTGCCTCAAGCCCGCCTTTTATACCAAACCCGACAATTGCTCCTGCGCCTTTTTTTAAATATTTTTTTACTTTTTGTCTTTCAGAGCTGTTTTTAAGTCCTGGATATCTTACCCAGGAAATCTTCGGGTGTTTTTCAAGAAATTCCGCAACTGCAAGAGCGTTTTCAGAATGTTTAATCATTCGGAGATGAAGGGTTTCAAGTCCTTGAAGGAAAAGAAAGGCATTGAAAGGAGAGAGTGCTGGTCCTAAATCCCTCAAAAGATTAACCCGTACTTTCAGTATGTAAGCAATGTTTCCCAATGGTTTAGTTGCCTCTATAAAATTGAGACCATGATAACTCGGATCCGGTTCAGAAATCAGTGGGAATTTTCCATTGTTCCATTCAAACTTACCGGAATCTACAATTAATCCACCGATAGAAGTTCCATGCCCCCCAATAAATTTTGTAGCAGAATATACTATGATATCAACTCCATGGTCAAAAGGTTGCAATAAATATGGTGATACAGTATTATCCAAAATAAATGGTATTTTATATTTGTGAGCGATTTCCGAGATCTTCTCAAGGTCGGCGACATCAAGTTTGGGATTCCCTATGGATTCTGCATAAATAGCCTTTGTTTTTTGTGTGATTAGTTTTTCAAGCGCATCAAGGTCGTTTGACGGGAAAAATTTAACCTTTATTCCAAACTTTGGGAATGTGTAGTGAAAAAGATTATATGTTCCGCCATAAAGATTATCCGCAGAAACGATTTCATCTCCTGCCTGCGCAATATTAAATATAGCAAGTGTTATGGCTGACTGTCCGCTTGCGACTGCAAGTGCGCCAACGCCTTTTTCTATAGCAGCAATTCTCTTTTCCAGAACATCTGTTGTTGGATTCATTATTCTGGTGTAAATATTGCCGAACTCTTTTAGTGCAAATAAATTTGCTGCATGTTCGCTATCCCTGAATTGATATGAAGTGGTCTGATATATTGGGATAGCCCTGGATCCCGTCGCAGGGTCAGGTTTTTGCCCTCCATGTATTGCAAGAGTTTCAATCTCTAAGTCATGTCTTGAAATGCTCATATTATCCCCTTATTGTATTTAAGGAAAAGTACATTATGCGCACATGTAGTGTATTACTTCTATCCTGTAAGGTTCTTAAAAATCGTTCTTACCTGTAGTTTATTTCTGACAGCATCTTACAGCAGCTGCAACATGATGCTTCTTTCTTTTTTTCGTCAGATTTATTGCATTGTGCATAAAGGTATATGTTGCCCAGGAGTAAAGCAAACAACAAAAATGCTGATATTAATCTTTTCATTTTCTCACCTCCTTTTTGATTCATCAAAAAATCCCCACCTTGTACCACTTTTACAGCCTTTTTTATTCCCATCTCGAGAAATCTTGTATTTGTTCCAGGATATTTCATAGCCATTCCTCATTCAAGATTTCACCCTTTATACTTATGACAATCTTCTTCATGGGTATTTTTTTCCCGGCTTTTGTAATTCCATCTCCAATTATTTTCAACAGTCCATGACAGCAGGGCACTTCCATTATTACTGTCGTAATTGTTTTAATTCTGGTTTCAGCCACAAACTGTTTGATTTTTTCAATGTAATTTTCGATTCTATAATCAAGCTTTGGACAGGCTATGACCAAAGGTTTTCCCGCAAGGATTTCATCATGAAACTTTCTGCATATATACCCGGTACAATCTGCAGCAAAAACCAGATCCGAGTTTTCAAAAAAACCTGCAAATGGTTGCACCAGATGTAATTGTATGGGCCATTGTTTAAATGAATTTATATTGTGAATATTGCTATTTTTCTCCTTTTCAGCATTTTCTATTTTCATATCAGGACAACACGGCATACCAATGATTTCATCAAGATTGATTTCTATCTTTTTCTCTTTTATAAATTCAAGCGCTTGTTCAAGATATTTCTTTTCTCCGTGGTCTAATAGATGTTTCAGGTGTACTTTTATTGTTTTTTCTCCCTTGGGGATTAGATTTTCAATCGCCTTTTTTCCGTCATAGGGTTCTGCCTTTCGTTCTATAATTTTCAGAGCACCTGTTGGACATCTTTTTATACATGCTCCAAGTCCGTCGCAAAACAAATCGCTTACTAACCTTGCTTTACCATCTATTATTTGTAAGGCTCCTTCTGGACAATCAGGAATACACTCTCCACATCCAGTACATTTTTCTTCGTTAATCTCAACTATATTTCTTTTCATTTTCGCTCATTATTCTATGAATTCTATAATTTTTATATCATAAAACAAAATCTTTGTCAAGTCATTAGCAGCGATCAGGATTTAATGGGTTTCAAAAATGACCAATTATTAATTTAGTATCAGAGTTTCTTATAGCATAACCACCAGTCAAAGCATTTAAATTCACCTTTCTTTGCTTTTTCTAACCTTTCCTTTGCTGTTTTGACATCCTTTGCCGGTGGGATAATTACACTGTTTTCGATAATTTCGTTTTCAGGCCAGTTGGCAGGCATTGCCACACCATTTTTATCCGATATCTGCATTGCCTTAACAGCTCTGAGAATTTCATCCATATTTCTGCCTAATTCCTGTGGGTAATAGAAAATTATTCTGATTATTCCTTTTTCATCAACAATAAATACAGCTCTAACGGTATTTGTGCCTTTTCCTGGATGAATGAGACCCAATTTTTCTGCGACAGCACCAGTATCGGCAATAATTGGAAATTGAATTTCTACGTTCAGATTATCTTTTATCCATTGCTCCCATTTTATATGAGAGAAAACCCTGTCTCTTATACACATCT
>JAOAAW010000010.1 GCA_026418655.1 bacterium
GGAGAAAGATACCTTTCAACCTGGTTATTTCAATCAGAAAATCATAGCGAAATCGCTCCCATAATATAACAGGGGAAAATTGAATGAAGAATCTTGATATTGTGGAAACAAAATATTTTACATTCGCGCATCCACCGCACAGGTTAAAACTTGAATCCGGTCAGGTAATAGGGCCAATTACAATAGCCTATGAAACCTATGGCCGGTTAAACGAAACAAAAACAAATGCCATTTTGATTTTACATGCTCTTTCTGGAGATGCACATGCTGCAGGTTTTCATATTAATGACAGTAAACCTGGTTGGTGGAATGATATGATAGGGCCAGACAAGGCTTTTGACACAGATAAATATTTTGTAATATGTTCCAATGTAATCGGTGGTTGCAGAGGATCAACCGGTCCATCCAGCATAAATCCAGAAACTGGAAAACCCTATGGACTTACGTTTCCGGTTATCACAATAAGAGATATGGTTAAGTGTCAAAAATATCTGGTCGAATATATGGGAATAGAAAAACTTCTCTGTGTAGCAGGAGGTTCCATGGGTGGTATGCAGGTCCTCGCGTGGATGACAGAGTTTCCAGAGAAAGTGAGAAGTGCAATACCTATTGCAACCACTTTACGACATTCAGCGCAACAGATCGCATTCAATGAAGTTGGAAGACAGGCAATCATATCTGACCCAAACTGGGCAGATGGAAATTATTACGGAAAAAAGATCCCTGCCAACGGCCTCGCATTGGCCAGAATGGTTGGACATATCACATATATGAGTGATATCTCAATGCAGAAAAAATTTGGAAGATTGAAGAACACGGAATTCAATTCCGAATTTTCCATAGGTTTTGAAGTTGAAAAATACCTCCATTATCGTGGCAACAGCTTTGTTAAAAGATTTGATGCAAATTCGTATATCTATATAACCAGGGCAATGGATATGTTTGATGCACTTGAGAACGTGGAGAAAAGGAATAATTTAGAAAGGTTTAAAGGAGATGTTCTGATCATTGCATTTAAATCGGATTGGCTATACCCTGCGTATCAATCAAAAGAGATCGTAAAAGTATGTAAGCATGCTGGAATTAATGTGTCGTATTGTGAAATAGAGTCAACCTATGGACACGATGCATTCCTTCTTGAAACTGAAGAACAAACACATCTGATAAAAAATTTTTTAAAAAGAGTTTATTCAGGGATTAAAGATGAAAGAACATTTGATTCAGGCGGACCATAAAATAATAATTGATCTTATTGAAATTGGCTCAAGGATATTGGACCTCGGGTGCGGGGATGGTGAATTATTGAAAATTCTCACAGAAGAAAAACAATGTAGCGGACATGGAATTGAAATTTCTGAGAAACTTGTTTATGTCTGCATAGAAAAAGGTCTAAATGTTATCCATGGAGATATAGATAGTGGACTTCCTGAATACAAAACTGGTTCTTTTGACTATGTAATACTCAATCAAAGTTTACAACAAATTCTTCACTTTGAGAATGTTTTTGACGAAGCAAGAAGGGTCGGGAAAAAAGTAATTATAGGCATTCCAAATTTCGCATTCTTGTCAGCAAGATTGCAGCTTTTTTTCCTTGGTAGAACACCTATAACATCTTCATTGCCTTATAGCTGGTATGAAAGCCCAAATATCAGATGGCTTAGCATATCTGACTTTATTAATTTTTGCCACAAAAAAAACGCAATGATAATCAAGGCAATTTATCTAAAAAAGTACTTAAAGATTAAAATCTTTCCAAATCTTCTGGCAGATTCAGCAATTTTTCTTATCAAAGGATTGTGTTAATCAAGTCCTATTGCCTTTCGCAAAATTAGAATAACATCAGAAATATCCACCTGCTGGTCATCATTCATGTCACCAAGGCCAATATCAATCGGGTCGAGACCTATCGCCATTCTTAAACATAGTATTACGTCACTTATGTCGATCTGCGTGTCGTGATTTAAATCTCCCTTCATACCCTGTTTTGTCGTGAAAGTAGTAAAATCACTCCACTCACTCCAGGCACCATTGCCATCTTGATACCTCACTCTCCATAAATACTGAGTATTATATGAAAGTCCAGTAACAGTTATGGATGTCAGATTAGCGTTATTCCTCTTTGAATCAAAAACCGGTGTATCTGTTTTACTTGCAAGAAAAACCTGCCATTGAGATGCTGCGTGAAAACTATTACTTCCTTGAACGAACTGGCTTGAGCTCAAAATAACCGGTAACTGCACATCTATGGAACTATCTTCAGGACTTATGTTTACGGGTTTTGCAGGTGGTAAAACTCCTCCCTGTACAGTTGTAAAACAAGTCGGGTCTGACCATTCACTCCAGATACTATCTCCATTTTGATGCCTTACCTGCCACCAGTATTTCGTTGAAGATTCCAGCAAAACTGGTAAGTAGAAAATCATAAGGCTTGTTGTGGTTACTCCACTGTACCATGTCAGAGTTTCGTATGTCTCACCATCCTTCCATATTCTCCACTCTGATGCTTTATGAACACTGGTACCCTGGCCTGGGTTGAAATTGCTTGATTGTATGTAATAGGCATTCGGAACAATATCAATCTGATTATTTGGTGGATATATATTAACCGGTTTTAATGGCGGATAGGATTGTGCTATTGTCATTAAATTACCAGTAATCGGTTCACCATCGCATGTTATAGAAATTCCTGTGTTCTTAGAATGAGCGTAAACATCGGCATTTTTCAAAATATCCACTCCAAATGTCTGACCAATGGAAGCAGTGCCGTTAAAGTTAAAGATGACCATATATTTCTGGTTCAAACCAATGTCAATTTCTTTATTGATGTTTCTGAATATAATTTTGTTTCCTGAAATTGTACCTGTTGAAACCTCTGTTTCAAAAGTTCCATTATTATCTGCGTCCAGATACAACTTTGCGCTTGAGAGCGCTGTTGAGATATTACCTGTTCCTTTTGCTGTAACAATGATGCTATCAAAAATAACATTTTCACTAGTGTCCCATTTAATAATATGAAATTGAAAGGCAAGCATTGCTATATTTTGAGCATTATTTCCAATATTTGTGGCTGGAATATCCTGCGCTTTATTTTTTGTTATACCGGGTAATGATGGCCAACCAATAATCTGTGGGCCGTTGGTAATGCCATTTGGAAAGACTACGGACATATTTCTTGAAAATTCCATTCCTGATTTTTCGGCTGTAATAAAATAATATCCAGGGTCAAGATTCAATATAAGAAACTCACTTGAACTGGTGGTTTCAATTAAACCTGTTGCAGGATTATGTTCTTCATTAAAATAAAAGATGTCAGGATTAAGTCTTATGCCATTTTTGTCATAAACACTTATTCTTGCATTCGCAACATTCATTCCGTTTATCGTTTCAACCTGCCCGTGAATATCTCCTTTACCTGCTATGTGAGTTTTACCAAGGCTATTCAGTATCGTTGTATAATCTGCCTGGGGAATAATAAAAAACTCATTTCCATCATCTCCACCATTCTGTTTTTTTCCTTCGGATTCATCAGCACGAGCAGCAAAATAAGTATCCACATAATTTGTCTTTGAAATTTTCAGTATGCCATAAGATGTTGGATTATAGTTTATGCTAAACGAACCATCAACTGCTGTTGTGGTAGAGCCGGTGGCCCCAGGTATTGAAACTATTGCTCCCGAAATCGGATTTTCATCCCACAGAACTTTTCCAGAAATTTGAAGTAAACTATCTATCTGATTTATTCCACCAACAGTAACACTATCAGGATGACATATTAAAACACAAGAAGAAAAAACACTGCCCTGCTTTGTTCCGATCAATTTTATAGGTTTATAAGGATCAACATTATAGATAATGAAAGACCCATTTGACGATGTCGCCGTCAGAGAACTATCAGGCATATTACTCGCATTTACATATCTGATAGTTCCAGCATTTGCATTGTTATCAATGTACTTTGCTGTTATGATTACATCACTTACACCTGCCTTGGTATTGCTGGTAACCATGCCCAAGATGTCACCCTTGCCAGAAGTATGCGCAATCCCTCCATAAAATGAATTGTGTAAATTGCTATACATTGTATTTGAAAACATTGGAAAGTTAACATCATTTGGCGCGTCCTGCCCTCCCGCATTTCCAAGCTGAGTATATGTATCTACATAACCTGTTTTACTTGCCTTGAACTGGAAACCAGTGGAATAAATAGGAATATTTGATATTGTGAAGCTTCCGTCAGAAGAAGTCGTGGTTGAAAGATTTGTTCCGGCGATAGAAATAATCGCACCACCTATGCCCTGCTGGGTTTGTAAATCAAATATTTTCCCACCCATGTTAATACCAGCAAAACAATGGATGTAAATTATCATTAGAGTTATTGTAATTTTCTGCATCACTTAAAACCTCCTGTTTAATTTCTTTAAATTATTTTATTCATAGAATTATACAAAATTTAGCCTTTTGTGTAAACCTACAAGAGGATGTGTTATAATGAAGTTTATGAAAAGTGCCATAAATGTGGAAAATCTTTTTGCAGATTTTGAAAATGTCACAGCGTGTAAAAATATAAGTTTTAAGGTTGAAAGTGGTGAAATTTTGGCCTTTTAGGTCCAAACGGGGCAGGAAAAACTACAACATTTTAAGAGTTCTTGGAACTCTGCAAAACCCACCAGTGGAATTGTTAAAATTAAAGAATTCGACCTTGAGACACAGATAAACCAAATAAGAGGCATAATAGGATTTATGCCTGATTTTTCGCCTGTTTATGAAGAACTAAAAGTATGGGAATTTCTTGAACTGTATGCCGGAGCGTATGGAATTGAGAAAAATGTCAGGCAGACAAAAATCGATGCTAAACTTCAAAGGGTAAACCTCACAGAATAAAAGACGCTTTTTATATCGGTGAACTATCAAGGGGAATGAAACAAAAACTGACTCTTACAAAAACTTTACTTTCAGAACCGGAGATTCTCCTGCTTGATGAACCGGCAAGTGGTCTTGACCCTGTAGCAAGAAAGGAACTGTCAGACATATTAAAGAGCTTAAGTACGCAGGAAATTACAATAATTATCTCTTCTCACATCCTGACAGAATTATCTGATTTCTGTATCAGTGTCGGTATTATGGAAAATGGGAAAATGGGGTAGAATTGAACAACTTTCTGATATTCCTGCTGGTATGATATGTGTTGAATTAAAAACTTTGAGACCTATAGAAAATTTGAGGGACGTATTGTATTCGTTCAAAAACTTTAGAAATATAGATCAAACAAAAAGTTTGACATGGGAAATAATTCTTGAAGGATACCAGAGTATAATACCGAATTTTGTTAAATTTTTAGCAGAAAAAAATATTCCTGTTGCTGAAATAACAGAAAAAAGAAGATATTCAGAGTATTTTCTTCAAAACAGATGCAAAAGATGTTAGCTGAAATCAGCTTTATATAGCACTGCGACAGATACAGACAAAACCGTTAAGAATTTTTTCAATTGTAATTGCTGAAATAGTTTCTGTCGGCATAATTTTTTTCATCTGCCTTTTGAGTTCCGCAGAGTTCACTTCTGGAAGAATAATCGTGCATCGCTTGGAAAATTTTTTGCAATTTCTATGATTATACTTCAATATATTGCCATTGTGATCCTTGGTACATTTTACATTGAAAGTAGAATCGTTAGAGATAGAATTTCTGAAATTATTAATTTTCACAGGTTAACACGACTTTATCCTTCTTCAATAATAATCGGGTATATTGCAGGATCCTCATCTGATGCTCAAATTTTGTGGTTGGTTGTATTTTTTGCAGGGTTTACAGGGATTCTGCTTAAAGGTATAAGCCTTTCTCAATATCTTGCAAACTCTATGCTTATATTATTTTGTGCAATATTTTTCTATATGCTCGCTCTGTGGGGTGGACTTAATAAATTCCTGTATCTCCGTTCCGGTGCAAGACAACTATGGGGATTTGCTTCAATACTTACTATATTTTGCTCATTTCCTGGTAGCGTGATATTTGTTCTTTATTTTCTTTCACCAATTTCATCAATTTTTTCAATTTTTCAACCAGATGGAATCTGGTACTATGTTTATAACAAGTTTACAATGGTCAATTTTTGGGGAATTAATGTCCCAGCGGTTTTATATACATTAAGCATGTGGGTTTCTTTCGGTATATTATTTGGTTTTCAAGTATCAGGAAGGTACCATTTGAAGATTCTCCAAAATTTTCAAAGAAAGAAATACTGTGGCTTTTCGGGATTCTTGCATTTTTGATCACAGGAAGAATATCGGGTATTCTTGAAAAATTCAAAGAACCAAACATTCTTTCAGCCGGTATTGTACTCGTTATCGTAATATCCATGATACTTCTGGTAATGACAATACCCCAGAGAATTAATTTAAGGAGGTATTCTATAAAATTAAAGACGAAAAAAGAAATTCAATGGTATAATGATGATACAACAGCTTTAACATTAGCTATGAATATTCTTGTTTTGATCATCATTATCCAGATTGTAATGTACCTGGATGCCAGCATCTACGTTAATTTCATTTCGCAACATATAAGTTATCCTATTGTTCAGATTGCTTTGTTTTCTCTTTCTATGTTTTTCATTTTCTTCATTATAGAAGTAAGCAGAATGAGATTTTCAAAATACCAGGATAGTATACCCGCACTCATCATTTTTACCTGGTTTATTGCCATTCCCATTGTAATTACTATCTATATCTCACAAGCACAAAATAAAAACTACTTTATTACAGGTATTTCTCCCACTAACTTTTTTATCTTTCCTGAATTTATAATTCGAGGATTAACAAAGTTTGATAAATATGTGGTTCAACTCAATGTCGCAAGAGCTATTGCAATTGTGTGTACATCTAGTTTAACATATTCATAACACTCTTTCTGGAAAAACTCAAGAAAAATTTTTGAAAAGAATGTTCTGGAAACAAAGGAATAGTTATGAAAACAGATGTCGTTGTTGTTGGTGCTGGCCCAGGTGGAATGGCTGCTGCCTGGGCAGCAGCAAAATCAGGAGCAGAAACATTACTTATTGAAAGATACGGATTTTGTGGTGGAATGGCGACGACAGGAATAGTAGGTGGAATTCTGGGGCATTATCTTAATGAAAAAGAACCGGCAGTTGCTGGATTTCTCAAGGTGCTTGTTGAAAAAATGGCAGAATTTGGTGGGTGTGAAAAATGGGAAAATGCTTATAAAAATTATGGAATCTCTTTTGATTCAGAAATATTAAAATATGCAGCTGAAAGATTACTTCTTGAAGCAGGTGTTAACTTCTTATACCACTCTTATTTTCACGATGCAAACGTTAATTCAGGGTATATTGATTCAATAGAAGTTGTTAATAAAAGTGGGAAAATGACCATCGAAGGTAAGTTTTTTATTGATGCAACAGGTGATGCTGATGTTGCCTATTTTGCTGGTTTTGAATGTACAAAAGGAAGGCCACAGGATGGAAAAACAGAATCAATGGGGTGTATTTTCAAAATTGCTGGGATTGAGGAAGATAAACTAACAGAAGATGTGGTAAAGCGAGCAAAAGAAAAACTGGCTGAATTAAGAAATACTGGGGAATTGAAAATTTATAATGAAAGTCTCGGTGGAAAAGGCAGCACAACAAGAAAAGGTGAAAGAAGTTTTAATATGACAAGATTTCCAGGAGATGCAACTGATGCAATTGAACTGACGCAAGCAGAAATTAATCTTCGCGAAGAAACATTTAAGATTTATACATTTTTAAAAGAAAACGTAACTGGTTTTGAAAATTCCTATATCTCTTCCTTTCATATCAATGCGGGAGTAAGAGAAACAAGACAAATAAAAGGTCTTTACACGCTTTGTGAAAAGGAAATTATTGAAGGAAGAAAAACCGATGACAGTATAGCAAGAGGCACATACTGGATTGACATACATTGCCCTTTTGGAAGAACTGTTAATACTCATCTTTGTTGCAAAGAATGTCAAACAACTGAATACTGTATCATGCTGGGAAAATACAAAGATTATCTTCCTTCAAAAAACAAACTTTATCCACCAAAAAATGACTGGTTCAGTATCCCTGCAAGATGCCTTATTCCCGAGAAAGCAAGAAATCTTCTTGTCGCAGGAAGATGTATTTCTGCAGACCATAGGGCAATGGGTGCAACAAGGGTGATGGCCACCTGCATGGCAATCGGGGATGCAGCAGGAGTGATGGCAGCAATCTGTCTTAAAGAAAAATGTGACACACACTCATTGCCTATAAAGGATGTTCAACAGAATATTAGAAAAATTGGTGGATTTTTTTGAACTATGAACTTAAGCTGATAACCTCCCTCACTGCAGTCATAATCTTTTCTATACTAGGAACGTAAAACTTCTCAAGTGCTGGCGAGAATGGAGCTGGAGTATCAGGTGCAGCGACTCTTTTAATTGGGGCAATCAGAAAATCAATCATTTCCTCCGCAATTGTTGCTGCAATTTCAGCACCGATTCCTCCGCGACGTGGACTTTCTTCAACTATAACAACCCTTCCGGTTTTTTCAATTGATTTTCTGACCAATTCCCAGTCAAAAGGTACAAGAGACCGTGGATCTATAACCTCTATTGAAATTCCCTCTCTTGCCAGAATTTCAGCCGCCTCGCATGCTTTATGCATCATCAGAAGTGTCGCAATAACAGTAACATCTGTCCCTTCTCTCCTGATAATTCCTTTCCCAATAGGAATTGTATATTCCTCCTCTGGAATTTCACTCGATGCATCTATAGAACCAGCTTCACTTCGAGCACCCTTTGCTCCGTAAAGTAGTTTATGTTCAAAAATTATAACTGGATTATCGTCTCTTACCGCAGATTTCAAAAGTCCCTTTGAATCATACGCAGTTGCCGGGGTAATTATCTTTATCCCGGGTAAACACAAGAAAAAAGGTTCCATCATCTGAGAATGCTGAGCGCCTCTGCCAGTAAAACCAACGGGTGCTCGTATGACAATTGGTGTTTTAAGTTTCCCACCAGACATATAGCGTAATTTTGCAATCTGATTTGCAATCTGATCCATCGCGCAAAAAAGGAAATCACCATACTGAACATCAACAATTGGTCTTAATCCTTTCAGGGAAGAACCAAGTGCAATTCCAAAAAAACCTGCCTCAGAAATAGGTGTGTTTATTATTCTGTCAGGAAATTCTTTTTCAAGACCAAGAGTTACAGTAAATGCACCACCCCATCCGCCTGGAATTCCAATGTCTTCCCCTATACAATAAACATTTTCATCTCGTCGCATTTCTTCTTTTATTGCCTGCCTCAATGCTTCTGCAACAGTTAAACGTGCCATAATTTGTTTCCTTATTCAAACAAAAATATCTTTCAATGTGTCTTCGGGGGATGGATATGGAGAATCCATAGCAAACTTTACTGCTTCTTCAATTTCTATCCTTACTTTGTCTTTTATCTGTTCGAGTGTTGCTTCTGAAATTCCTAGTGAAATCAAATATTTTGTAAATCTCTTTATTGGTTCGTTTTCTATCGCTTTCTTTTTTTCTTCTTGAGGCTGATACAAGGCCGGATCTCTTCTTGAATGCCCTGTGATTCTGTATGTTAATAGTTCCAGTAGTGCCGGTCCATTACCCGCTCTTGCTCTCTCAACAAGTTCCAGAGACCTGCTATAAACCTCAAGAACATCATTTCCATCGATTGTAATACCTGGCATTCTATATGCTGATGCCCTTTCGGAAATTCTTTCCACTTTCATAACAAGGGACACGTGTGTTGAGGCACCATAAAAATTATTCTCCACAACGTAGACAACCGGTAAATTCCATATTGATGCCATATTTAAAGATTCATGAAATGTACCTTCATTTGTCGCTCCGTCACCCATGAAACATACAGCAACATAATTTTGTTTTTTCATTTTAAAAGCCAATCCAAGCCCTGTAGCTACTGGTATACCGCCACCCACAATAGCAATTGCGGGAACAACTCCTTTTTCAATATCACCCATATGCATAGAACCGCCTTTCCCTCTACAGCAACCAGTTATCCTTCCAAAAAGCTCTGCCATCATCTCCTTAATATCCATTCCCATTGCAATGCAATGTCCATGAGGTCTGTGAGTGGTTGTTATAACATCTCCTTTCTTCAGCGCTGAACACACACCAACTGCACATGCTTCTTGTCCCTGATACTGATGAATTGTTCCAGGCATTATTCCTTCAAGAAATAAAAATTTAACCCTTTCTTCAAATTCTCTTATCAAAACCATTTTTCTGTAGAATTCCAGTAGTTTATCTGTTTCAATATCCATGTTTTTATTCCTCCCGAAAAGACCCAGATTCCATAAAATCCTTAAGTTCTCTGAGGAACTGGCCGGCTGTGGTACCATTTACTATTCTATGGTCACAAGCTAAAGTTACATTACAGATATTTCTGATAATTGGAGTATCATTTTCAATAACAAATTTTTTTGAAATTTTCCCGATAGCAAGTACTCCAGAATGACCAGGATAAATTATTGCGTTAAATTGATCAATGGGATACATCCCAAGATTACTAATCAAAAAACACGCTCCTTCCATTTCCTCGGTCCGGATTGTTCCCTGCTCAATCTTTCTCAGCATCTCGTCAATGTTTTTATTGATTTCAAATAGAGTCAAACAGTCAGCATTATGTATCACGGGTGTAAAAAGTCTATCTTTAAATGAGGCAGCAAAAGCAATAGAAATTCTTTCCCTCTCTCCCATACTATCTCCCAAAATAAATCTATTCATCACTGGCATCCTGCCTATACACTTCGCACACGAGAAAATAAAAAAGGCATCATAATAAATTTTTATATTTTTTTCTTTTAGTACGTTTGCCCTGAATTCTATTATTTTGTCCATTATAATGGAAGATGTAAAATAAACAGCAGGAATTTCAAGATGGCTTTTTGTGACCTTTTTTATTATAGTTTTCTGATATAATGATATTTGTTTTCTCAGCGGTAATGTTTCGCTTGATTTTTTTGCTGCCTGTAGAATATCATCCCTAGTAATTAGTCCATCTGGTCGATTAATCTTTATATGGTCGATATTTACTCCAAGTTTTTCAGCGAGATTTTTTAAAGTAGGTGAAATTTTAGAAAATTGGCGTTCTTTATCTATTCCATCCTCCCTGTCAACATATGCAATAACTGAACCTTGTTTGATGGTTTCACCTTCTTTATACAAAATATCAACAATTTTGCCCTCGGCAATTGATTCTAATTCTACAACTGCCTTATCAGTTTCAATTTCAGCAATTATTTCCCCTTTTTTTATAAAATCTCCTATTTTTTTTCTCCATCTAACAATTGTTACTTCTTCTACAGTCGTTCCGATATCTGGAATTTTTATAGGAATCGCCATTTTATCTCCTAGAATTCAATCGCGGGTTTCCTCCAAGGATCTCTCTTATAAGAGATGAAACCAGATTTCCATCTGAAGATTTTATTACCTTTTCAATCCTATCCAGTCCAATCTTTTCAATTCTTTCAAAAAGATATCTTATCCATTCAAAAGAATTTCTGGCAGCAGCAACTTTTTCTTCTCTATAAGGAAAAATATCCAGGGTTAACCAACCATCATATTTCAATTTCAAAAGCCAATACATCAGTTCAAGATATTCAACAACATGAATGGAACAAACAAGCAAATCATCATCCCACATCCTGTAGTTATCGTTTAAGTGAAGGTATGAAAGCATTCTGTTTCCTGCAAGTAGGGATGCCGCTTCTGCCATATTCTCGCCTGCAGCAAGGCTATGACCAACATCAAGAAGACATCCTGTATTTTTTATCCCTTGGAGGAGAAGAATCACCTTTGCTGCATTGCTTACAAAGCAATGTGTCCTTGGTTCTTTTATCTTATATTCAACAAGTACTTTCACTTTTTTGTTGTATTGGGCGCACTCTTCAATTGCGTCTCTCATTCTTTTCCATGCATCCAGATAGTCTGCCTGGAATGGGTAATCATACCCATCCTGACCTGGCCAAATATCAACATAGCCACAACCCAGTTCTGCAGCCCAATCAATGCTTTTTTTTATTTCTTGTATTGCCTGTTTCCTTATTTTTGCATCAGAAGAAGCAATGCTTCCATTCCCCCATTTTGCCTGAGTCCATAAGTCAGGAACTATCATACATATTTCAAATCCCTTGTCCTTAAAAAGCTTCGAAACATATCTTATATTCCTTTCATTAACATGCCAGTTACTGACCAGTTCCAAACCATCAAGTCCTTCAACTTTTGAAGCAAGATCCAACATTTCTTCCATGGTTCTACCGCCCTTACCATATCCAGAAAGACAAAATCTGTCGGCACATGATCCAAACGTTGGTAGACAGGCTCCTAATTTATATTTTCTAAACATTTTTTCTCCATGTTTTATTGCAGATTATTTCCTTCATATTACCATTCTTTTAGGATGAAACTGGGGTGCGACCCTCAACCATGGTGTTTTTGGTCTTTCAAGATATCCCCACTTTTCAATGGCTTTTCTCAATGCTTTATTCTCAGGTTTTTTAGCATATTCAACAATATGAACACCTTCCATAACTGCTGCTATTGCCTGTTGCCATGCCTGGGCGCCGGCAGTATAGCCATCAGGATGGCCAAGCATACCTCCTCCAGCAGGAATTACTATATCACAACCATACTCGCCTATAATAATTGGTGCAAGTCCAGGATAAACTCCTGCGCAGGGCATCGGAAAGGTTTGTCTGATTTTTCCCAGCGGTGCAAGCTTTACATGCGCTGTTCTGAGTCCTTCTTCAAGGCTTACCATTGGAATCGAAGACCAGTACGTTGGCGTTAGCATTAAGTCAGCACCACAGACGCGAGCAAGCTTTGCAAACACAGGCCAGGAAATTCTTGGCTGCGCGGCAATCATATGAGAGGCATGCCATAGAATCGGTACATTTATTTCCGGGTCAGATGCTATCTGTCTTAAAACAGGTAATCCTGCTGAATAGGTTATAAGTAAACCCGTGGCACCATTTCTAACTGCATTACGGGCTCGTTCTACTATTTTATCGGGTTCGTGAGTTATGCTGAGAAAATATATCACTTTTTTTCCTGTTTGTTTTTCAGCCGCCTGGAGTTTTTCTAAAACTGCATCCAGTCTATCAAGATAAGTATTATTGTACACGTCTGAGGTCATCTCATCATCCTTTACCATGTCAACACCGCCAATCGCAGTTTGATAAACCTGATTGGCTATCTGCTGTGGTGTCATCCCCATTTTCGGCTTGATAATATGAAGTGAAAATGGTCTTTTTTCTATACCTGTAAGTTTTCTGATGCCCTCAACACCAAATTTTGGACCAGAGAATTTATCAAGTAAATCCGAAGGAAGATATATATCAAGTAGCCGAATATGCTGGGAATATGCAAAACAATTACCAGCAATCGAAAGCAACATCATTGGTAGATTATCTATCCAGGCATCTATCGGAAAAGCAAACTGGACAACAGCTTCCCTTGTGTACTTGTCCTGCGATGGAATTTCATAATAACCCACAATTTTACCGGAAAGTTTTTTTCTTACATTTTCTGTATCTTCCTCCACCTTTTCCCATGTACCGGTTGAACCTTCTAAGGCAATTGATTGGAGAAGTTCAAAATGATCAATAAATTCAACTCCTTCAAGCCGATCCTTCATATGATATGTCGCAATAATATGCGTTTTTAAATCAATACCATCCATTGTGTTGAGAAAAATTTCAGGCAAATGAAATCTTTCCATAATCCCCCCTTGTTAAAATTTTTATTTATAAAGATGAAAAAATCTGTTGTATTGTATTTCCCATTCATCAGTATCTTCCGGTTCATAAACTTTCATTTCAAATGAACTGGCTATTATATTCCTTATTTCATTTAGGTCTCTTATCTGACCTTCTGCCAAAGCCTGTATGCATATATTTCCAAGTGCTGTTGCCTCAGCTGGTCCGGTAATGGTTTTCAGTCCAGTAGCATTTGCAATCATCTGACACAAAAGGTGATTCCATACACCACCCCCAACGATACATATTCTCTCAAATTTTCTGTTCGTACATTGTTCAAGCTCCAAAAGAGCTCTTCTAAAACTTAATGCAATCCCTTCAAGAAGTACGCGAAAAATTTCGGATACATTTCCAATCGCTTTCTGCCCTGTTTTATCACAGTAAACGCGAAATGCGGATATAACATCCTCCACTGAAAAGAAAACCCTGTCATTGGGATCAACAAAAGATTGAAACTTCTTTGATGCAGACGCAGAATCAATAATATCCCTGTAACTAATACTCTTGTTTTCTTTTGATATCTGTCTATAAAGGTTTTCAAAAAGATACAACCCTGACATATTCCGGACAATAAGAGTACAGTTAAACCCCGGTTCATTTATGAAACCTGCTTTAAATATCTCAATACCCAGGTACGGTAAATCATTAATAAAACCAAAAACCGCCCATGTCCCCAAACTTATAAAAAGCGTTTTACTATCAACAATCGGGATAGAAACAGCAGCACTGGATGTATCATGTCCGGCGGTTGCAACAATATTAATATCGTTTAAATTAAACAATTTTGAAATTTCTTTATTAATTTTTCCTGAGATTGCACCTGTTCTTACAATATCAGGCATAATTTCAAGGGGCAGTGAAAACAACTTAAAAACTTCCTCACTCCATCTGCCTGTATTGATATCAAGTAATTGTGATGAACCAGCAATTGTCAGTTCGCATTCAGATTGATTACAGAGGCAGTGTCTAAAAAAATCTGGTATCATAAGGAATGTTTTTGCTACATCAAAAATCCATGGAGACCGTTCCCTCAAAGACACCATCTGTGAAAGACTTGTCACTCTGTTTATCTGGAGACCCGTAATCCGAAATAGATCTTCATCTTTTATTTTCTCACGTATTCTTGACTCTGCGAATTCTGTCAGACTATCGCGATAACAGTAAGGATTGTATACAAGTTGCCCATTTTTATCCAGGAATATAAAATCAACACCCCATGTGTCAATACCTATAGATTTTATATTCCCGAGATCCAATTTACTGCATTCTGAAATGGATTGTAAAACATACTTCCATAGGGTAAGGATATTCCATCTTAAACTACCGTTGATATAAACAGGTTCATTAGGAAACCTGAATACTTCCTGAATCTTGATACCATTATGATTTAAAACACCACATATAGCCTTTCCCGAAGATGCTCCTATATCAATGGCAAGATATAGATCATCCTTCATTCTTACACCTAAGAAGTCTGTTTGTAAGATCATTTAATTTATTAATATCCCATAACTTCTTTTTATACCTTGCAACCAGAAGATACGTGGCATCTATAAGACAAAGTTGAGCGATACGTGATGAAAGAGCCGCAACTTTCACTCCTGTTTCAGGAAAAGAGGTTATGAAGAAAAAATCTGATACTTTACTCAAAGGACAGTTCTTGTAATTTGAAATTCCACATGTGATCGCATTTTTCGCTTTCGCAAGTTTTAAACTTTCCACAGTTATAGATGAGCTTCCAGAATGTGAAATACCGATTACTACGGTATTTGAATCAACTCTAAAACTCTGAATCAGTATTTGATAATAATCAGTGTATGCCTCAGCCTGCAAATTGAGATGTGTAAACCTGAGTGCGGCATCCCGTGCAACATTTCCAGAACCACCTATTCCAACAAATAATACTCTTTTTGCCGATGTTATTATCCTTGCGAACCTTCTTAATTTTTCAATATCGGTTATGTTATATGTGTCTTTAAGGCTTTTTATATTACCATGAAAAACCTTGCTGACAATTTCTTCATCGGTATCATCCGGATTTATTGCAACAAACATTTCGTGCAGTGGACCTTCAAAATTTCTTACAAAACCTATCTTCATTTCAGAAAAGTTTTTATATCCTATTTTCCTTGCAAGACGACTTACAGTAGCAGTACTTACCCCGGCATTTTTTGCAACCTCATAAATGGAAAGAAACGGAACTTTCTTCTCTGCCACTGATAGATATTGGGCGAGTCTTTTCTCTGATTCACTCAGATACGGCATGGACGACTGAATTTTCTCCAATCCATAATCTATTATTTTCATGTTATTTTGTTTCAGATTTTTAAAAGTTATTGTAATTTTCTTACAGAATATTGTCAAGCATCAAAAAAGACTTCTTCAACGATTGTATTGCAATAATGGTAATCATCCAGGCTACTTTTTAGGTACCGTGTATTTTTCTAATAAACTTCATTCCTTCGAACCAGATAATGCTTGAAATCCCAGAGATAATGCAAATCAAAATATCGTGAATTGCGACAGGACCAAAATTAAAAAGATTCCTGAGGAAGGGAACCGTATTTATAAGCATCAAAACCAAAAATGTTCCTACGATAACAAAGATTAATGCCATGTTGGTAAAGTTCTCTCTTGAAAATGCGAATCTTGTTTTTGAACGATTGGTCATTATCAAGCATATATTTGCTATAACAAGGGTGATGTAAGTAATTGCCCTTGATCTATATTCATCATGCTCATTTGCAAGGCAATATAAGAAAACCGTAAAAACCACTCCCAACACAATCAATCCCTGAAAAAAACTCAGAAAAAAAGTTTTTCTATCGAGAACATTCTCCCCAATTTTTCTTGGTGGCCTCAACATTAGATCCTTTTCTGGTGGTTCAGCTTCAAAAACAATGGAACATGCGGGATCAATAATCATTTCAAGAAAAACAATGTGTACAGGACCAAGGACTAATGGTAATCCCATAAAAACAGGGAAAAGAGACATTCCAATAACGGGAATATGGATAGAAATAACATAAGAAATTGCTTTTTTCAGATTATCAAATATTGTCCTGCCCAACTTTATTCCTGAAACAATTGAAGAAAAATTATCGTCTGTCAGTACAATATCAGCAGATTCTCTTGCCACATCTGTTCCTTTTTCTCCCATTGCAATACCAACATGTGCCGCCTTCAAAGCAGGCGCATCATTTATACCATCCCCGGTCATTGCAACAATCTCACCATTTCTTTTCAATGCATTTACAATCTTTAATTTCTGTTCGGGTACAACCCTTGCAAAAATATTACAATTTTTAACCACTTTGACTAGTTCCTCTTCACCGATCTGCGTAAGTATGTCACCGGTAATAACATTTTCATAATTTTCAAGTCCAATTTTTTCCCCAATATTTTTCGCAGTTTCCGGATAATCTCCGGTAATCATTATTACTCTTATACCTGCCTTTTTACATAATTCAAGCGATGGAATTATTTCTTCCCTTAAAGGATCCATCAAACCAATAAAACCAACAAAAACAAAATCGAAATCATGCTGTCCGGGTGGGAGTTCCTTCCCCTGCTTAAATTCTGCCTTTGCAACGCCGATTATCCTTAAATCATTTTCTGCCATTGTTTTTATAATTTGTTGTAATGCAATAATTTCTTCCATTTTGAGATGACACAGGTCAAATATAGCCTCTGGTGAGCCTTTAACCGCAATAATGTAATCATCACTGTCAGGAGACTTCCACACATTTGACATCGCAAATAAATCATCAGAAAGAGGGTATTCTTGTACAAGGACCCAGTTTTTATGAATATGTTCTGTTTTAGAAAGATACTTTTCACCAAAAATTTGAAGAGCCCGTTCCATAGGATCAAAAGGTTTTTCAACACTTGCAAGAATTCCAAATTCTACAAGGTAATGAAAATGCTCAGGAAGATTTTCAAGATATTGTTGAAAAATCACTAGTTTACCTTCTGAATACAATCCCCTAACTTCCATGTGATTTGTAGTTAATGTGCCTGTTTTATCAACACATAAAACAGTTGTGGCACCAAGTGTTTCAATTACTGGAATTCGTCTTGTCAGAACATTATATTTTGAAAGCCGCCAGGCACCAAGTGCAAAAAAAACTGTAAGAATAACCGGCAGTTCCTCTGGAAGAATTGCCATCGCAAGAGTAAGTCCAGCAAGAATCCCATTCAACCACCCATATTTTAGTGAACTATAACACACAGCAATAATGGTACATAAAAAAATCCCGACAATGGAAAAAACCTTTATAAGTTTTTCAACTTCTATTTGGACAAGTGTTTTTGACTGTTCAATACTTTGAATAGATTTACCAATTTTACCCATTAAGGTCTCTTTGCCAGTTTTCTCAACTTTCATAAGGCCATATCCCCTGATGATCATACTGCCTGCATAAACCGTAAAATCTTTTTCTTTTAATTTAGATATAACATAATTATGATAAATTGATCTCTTTCTTATCGGCAATGATTCACCTGTAATCAGGGACTCATCCACATATAAATTGACACATGATATAACAGTACCGTCAGCAGGAATTCTGTCTCCCTCTTTCAGAATAACAATATCACCAGGAACAATATCTCTCCCAGGAATTCTTTTCTCAAAACCATCCCTGATCACGACTGCCCTTGGACTTGAAAGATTTCTTAAAGATTCAAGTGCTCTCTCAGTTTTTCTTTCCTGATAGAACGTTATTCCCATAATCAAAAAGACAAATGCAAGCAACATCTGCGCTTCCAGTTTGCTACCAAGAATAAGGTATATGATTCCACATGCTACAAGAAGCAAAAACATTGGTTCTGCAATAATATTCAAAATAATATTAAGTACGTTTTTGTGTGTTGAAGAAGGAATTTCATTATAACCATGAATCCTGAGGAGATTTTGAACCTGATTTTCTGTAAGTCCTGAAGGTCTATTCATTACCTTTCCTGGAAATGATTTATCTGAGCCATTCGTTTAGATGTTCGGCAACGAATTCATCGTCATTTAAGTGAGGATATGCTTTGTAAATTCTATCAATTTCTTCTTTCTGTCCGGGTGATAAAGTTTCTTCTTCTTTCAGTGTCCATATTCCTTCAAGAAACCCCTGCCTTCTGAGAATCTCATGAATTCCCGGAATACAACCAGCAAAATCATTTGCCGCGTCAAAAATTGCTGCATTACAATCTGTTATCTCTACGCCAAGAGTCAATATCTCTGATGGAATTGTCTTATTTCCTTCGACAATAGAATGAATTTTATTAAGTATTTCAACTGCCCTCAAAGTCCAACACGCCCAGTGACCAAGAAGTCCACCAACGATTCTCAGAGTTCTGATTCCGAATCTGAATACTGTCAGGAGATCAAAAACAATATTATCATCGTTGCCTGTGTACAGAGCAATTTCTCTTCCGCTATCTGCAACAGCTCTTATAACATCTATGGTCTGATATCTGTTAAATGGTGCTATTTTTATCGCCACAACATTTTCAATCTCAGCAAATCTTCGCCAGAAATCATAATCTAATCGTCTACCTCCAACACTTACCTGGAGATAAAAACCGAAAACAGGTATAATCCTTGCAATTTCCTGTACGTGCTGAATCATTTCTTCATTGGTTGCTTCTCTAAAAGCTGCCATACTCAAAAGCACAGCGTGATAACCGAGATCTTTTGCAAGCATCGCTTCTTGCACTGCCTGACCGGTTTTTCCAATAACACCCGCAATTTTTATTATTGGCTCATTATTTTTTACTCTATTTTCATATTCTGAAATTGTCTCACAACCAAGCTCTAAAACAGGCCTGTATAGACCAATCTTCTTATCATGAATCTCAAATTGCGTAGTGTGCACACCTATTGCTACACCACCAGCACCCGCTGAAAGGTAATAACGCGTCAGCGCTTTCTGTCTTCTTTCATCAAGTTTTCTTTTACGCGTAAGTGCAAGTGGATGAGCAGGAATAACTACGCCTTTTTTTATCTTCTTTAAAATGTTTTCTGAAAGAGTCTGTGACATCAATACCTCCCTTTCCTTTCTTCAAAATGTGTTGGTTTATTAAGAGATCTCCCTCCCTTTTCAATCCAATGAGATATCCATTTGATTATGGTGTCAATTTTTATATCAGGCAATCCAAAAAGATCAAAACATATAGAGGCATCTGAAAGATATGCTGTCTCTGCTTCTCTACCTTCAAAAAGGGGCTTTTTCTGAAATATTTTTCCGAATTCTTCTGCAACTTTTCGGACAGAAATAATTTCAGGACCTGTAAGATTAAGAATTTTCACTGGTACAGAGCAGACATCCAAACATTGAAAAATCACGCTATTTGCCCATCCCTGCCACACAACATTTACATAACCATTTTCAAGATTTATCGGCTCTCCTCTATAAACTTTAATCCCGATATCATAAATTACACCATACCTCAGTTCAACCGCGTAATTTAGACGAATGATGCAGGTGGGTATTGAAAACTTTTCGGAAAAATATTCAAAAACCCTTTCCCTTCCAAGGCATGATTGAGCATATTCTCCTATAGGACCTGGTGTATCGGTTTCTTTTGAACCTTTTGAATGAATGGAGACAAGTGGGTATACATTACCTGTTGACAGTGCAACTATCCGAGAACTTTTAAATTTTGTTGCGACAAGTGCTGGCACATAAGAATTCATTGCCCATGTCAGGGATGGATTGTTAGACGAACCAAACTTCATACCGGCCATAAAGATCACATTCTCCACATCTGGAAGATTATCAACAGAATTTCTATCAAGAAGATCGCAATTTATTGTTTCGACTCCCGATTTTACAAGATAACTTTTTATTTCTGGAACAGAAAATCTTGCAACGCCGATTATTCTTTTATTTATTTTTACTGCCTCACAACCACGCTTTATCTGTACTGCAAGAGACGGTCCCATCTTTCCTGCAACTCCAAGAATAATAACATCCCCCCTCAATCTTTTACATAAATCAATAGTTCCAGGATATGGTCTTGAAAGAAAGTCATCAAGTTGATCTTCGGTTTCTATAAATTCAGGTGTTGCAATTCTTTCCTTATTCATATACAAGCCCCTTTGTTTGTTCTATTTTTTTATCATATCAGGATACTACAGTCAAAAAAGGTTGCTTCTATTGAAAATCACGGGGTATAATATATCCGGAGTAGATGATGAAATTTTCAAAATTAGAAGAAGAGGGAATAAAAACATCCGATCTGATCAAACGGGCTTTTCTGATTTTTTTCTCTATAGTTATTATACTTACGGGCCTTACAGCAATATTATTCATATCAAGTGCCAGAAATGAACTTTCTATAATTGAAAACCAGGAATTAAAAAACATCTCTACGATTTCAAAACTCGTTATAAGAAGTTTTGATTCAACAATCTCTGATATTCTTTTTCTTTCAGAAATTACCAACAATTACATATCAAAAAATGGAGACCAAAAGGAATTAGTAGAATCAATTTCTTCGTTTTTGAGAAATAAAGACTATTACAGAAAAATTCTTCTTATAGATAAAAATGGCTATACCTTCCTCGAAATAAAAACAGAGAATCAAAAACTGATTCATAGTTTTGATCAAAAACAGAAATTAGTGAGTAATTTAGACTTTAAAAAAACGGTAGGATTGAGTTATGGACATGTTTATGTTTCTGATTTTCAGATTGAAAAGGGAATAATTATACTAGTTCTTGGTACACCTATCTTTGATCAACATAAAAATAAACGTGCAGTATTACTTGTACATTTTGATTGCAGACCAATCTTTGACATCTTCAGAACGACATTTGAATCTCAAACAGAAGGGAAATTTTCCCGGATTGCTAATTATTTCATTGTTAATAAAGATGGATACTGGATAAAAGGGCCAAAACCTGAAGATGAGTTTGGATTTCTCTATCCTTCCAGAAGTGATAAACGGCTTGCTAATGTTTTCCCTGAAGCCTGGGAAAAAATAACAAAAGACCAGACAGGTCAAATTTTCACTGCTAATGGACTCTTTACTTTTACCAGTTTTTATCCTATTGCAAGAGCAGAAAAAATAAGTCAACAAAGTGTTTCTGAGTTTGACAGTATTGCACCCGGAACTCTCCGCAGTTTTGATTACGTGTGGAAAATTATTTCATTCGTTCCCAGGAATCTGTGTACAATTCAGTCAACCACAAGGCTTAAAGAATTTATCCTCTATGATTTCGTATTACTTTTGTTTTTTGTGGTTATTTCCTGGATAATCGCTCGCATAACATTAAAAAAAGAACATGCGGAAAGGATTCTTGAACTCTTGTCTGTTACTGATACACTAACCGGTCTGTATAATAGACGAGGTTTCTTTCTTCTTGCTGAACAACAATTGAAAATAGCAGGAAGAGTGAATCAGTACATGACACTCTTTTTTATAGATATCGATGATTTCAAAAGTATTAATGATAACTACGGACACCAGGAAGGTGATTTTGCTTTAATTAAAACATCTGAAGCATTAAAGTCAACATTTCGTCAATCTGATATTATCGGAAGAGTTGGTGGAGATGAATTTGTTGCCCTAGTAATACAGGATACTCCTATAGAAATTGATGCTATCCTCAAACGTTTGAATACCAATTTTGATTTTATAAATAAACAAATAGAAACGAAATATAGAATTGATATAAGCTTTGGATTTGCCACCTATCAGCCCAATAAAAAATCAACGATTGACAATCTTATCTCTGCTGCCGACAAAATGATGTACGAAAATAAGCGCCAGAAGAAAAAATTAAAATAATTCGGGTGGTTCAGGGTTTCCAACCAATGCTTGTACATTAACAGGTAATTTATTAAAAACTTCCACCCGCTTTCCAAATTTACCAAGTGTATTTTCAATAACAATATAATCAAAACCCGGAATAACAACATCATCCCACGTGTCTCCAATACCCCTGAGTGCCACATCCAGCATCGTAACAATCTGATGTCCTAACGGTTGACTGGAATCAAGTGTGATTGCACCATAAAATTCCTGACATTCAGTATAGCCAGCATTGTGTGTACCTGTATAGGGTTTCAATTTTTCAAGATCAATCTTCTTTCCAATTCTTGCTGATACCTCGGGTGATTTTGAAGCAAAATAATCTACAAGCGCTTTTTCTTGAAGATACGCAGGAAGATTTTTTTCGGCTACCTCACAATATTTTTCGAAACCTATTCTGTAAGCTTCTTCTACAAGATTAAACCAGTACTTTTGTTCCTCTGTAACCTCAGAAGGGTCCTCAACCGCAATTACAGATCTTCTTATGCATGAATTAAGACCGTCCCTCTTTGGTGCAACTCCAAGATGAACATAATCTCCTTTTCTTATCACTCTGTTCAGGGCTTTTCCTATTAATGTCCGGTTTGCTTCATTTGCTCCAACGATAATATCCCATCCCATTTCCTCTGCTCCAAGCTCTCTACCAATAAAATATCCCCAAGCCGCCACTTGTGTTTCAAGCATGCCGGGTTTTAAAACGGCAAGCATTCCTCTCATCATCGCATCGGCGATGCAACAGGCGTCTTTAATCAATCTCATTTCATTATCGGATTTCTCATACTTAATCCTATAGTAAACTTCTTGAATATCCAGAATATTTTCACTCCCATATATTTCTTCAAGATATTTCACAAATCTGTATGGAATAACTTCTCTTGGCGTAAGCAAACCAATCCTTTTTACTTTTCCACCGGCTGCCTCTTCTATTACATCTTCAAGTTTTTCAGCATTTATAGGATATTCCTCATCAGCGAGTTTCAGCATTTCTACCTTGTGTACTCTTGCAGATGCTCTTTTAGCCAATTGCTCAGAAACATAGCCACCTTCAAGCCCTGCTATTATATGAAAACCAGTCTTTCCAATAACACCAGCAACCTGTTCAATGGTAATATTAGTGTTTCCACCGAGGTATGGAACATCACCGTTATAGTGTTGATCCGAAAAAACTATTCCTACATCTGCACCTTTTTCTTTAATCCCATGATATGTCTTTTTTTGTCTTTCAAGAAATTCATGTTCAGGTATACAGAAATTTTTATCCACATGCTCTGTTGTTTCAAGAACCTTCTTAATCTTTTTAAACTCGTCTTCTAACTGTAAAATCCTTGTTTTCATCTTGAATTCTCCTTTCTTATCTTCACTTTAATGAAAAACGGTGAGCGCCCGGTACCGCAAAATAAAACCGGGCGCTCAAACCACGCTACTTTTTCTTTTTCTTAGCGGTTTTCTTCGTAGCTTTCTTGGCTGATTTTTTTGCACAGGCCATTCTCAAATCACCTCCTTTAAAGTTAAAAGAAGAAGAGCTAACAAATTGAATTTGAACCCCAGATGTGTATCGTTGAAAAAAGGGAAGGAATCGCCATAAAATCGAGAGAAATATCCGCTCAAACCTCTCGCATAAAATTTTTTCTTATCTTTTCCCAATCCCTGTCCTGGATAAACAAAAATCGGGTGACAGATTTTTTTTAATAAGGGATTGGTTTAAATACGATCGACAGATTCTGATTGGAAAAATTTCTTTACGTAATCTTGCTGGATCACACTCTTTTATTTTTCTATTTTCCTCCATTTAAAAAAAATATAACATAAAAATTTTTAAATGCAAATCTTTCTCTCAAGCATTTTTCTTATCAATAAAAATTTTATGCCAGAGCTCAAAAGTTAAAAGTATCCACAATCTACTTGAGTGATCCATATCACCTGAGATATGCTCTTCTACCATTTTTTTTATTTCATCCGCTTTGAAATATCCTCTTGAAAGTGAATTTTTATTCAGAAGAACTTCTATGAGATAATCCTTAAGTTCATATTTAAACCATTTGCTTATGGGTACACCGAACCCCATTTTCTTTCTTCTGATAATTTCCTTTGGTAGAAAATTTTTCAGTTTCTTCTTCAAAATATATTTTGATTTAAAATTTCTCATTTTCAAATCTGGAGGAAAAGATGCAATAAGCTCAACGAATTCATGGTCAAGAAACGGACTTCTTGTTTCAAGAGAGTTAGCCATGGAAGCGATATCCATCTTTACCATTAAAACATCCGGAAGATACAACCTGAAATCAGATACAATCATTTTTTCAAGCAGTTCAAGATCTGGCGATGAACTCCAGATATTACTTACAAGAGTCATACAATCAAAATCATTGATTTTCTTCTTCATATCTTCAGAGTAAATCTTTTTCTTTAAGTCGTTTGAAAATGAGATAAGTCGCCTTGCATATGCATAATCAAATCCATTTTTGTCTACTTCAATAAGCCATTTTAAAACCCTTAGAAACATATTTGAAGGATACTTTCCATACAGTCTATCAAACTTTTCCCACCAAGCATCTAAACAGAAAGGTATTTTCTTATAGATACGATAAATTAATTGCAAGAGTTCTGTCTGCCAGTATCTTGTGTATCCGGCAAAATTTTCATCTCCTCCATCCCCATTGAGGGCAACTACAACATGTTTTCTTGTTTCTCTCGCAACATAATAGGTAGGAACCATCGACGAATCTGCAAATGGCTCACTATAGTAC
>JAOAAW010000042.1 GCA_026418655.1 bacterium
ATTCGGTCGCACCAACCATAATTTTCTTTATTTCTCCAGGAACCTTAAAAATTATTTTTTCAGGGTCGGTTACTTTGATTTCAAGTGTTTCAAGACCAATCCTGCCTTTTTTACCAAATTTTTCATCAGGAGTCCAGGAAATTCCAGAAACGATTGAAACTGTATATTCACCCTCGCTTACGATATTTCCTGCAAAATCCTTTCCGTCCCAATCAACATAGGATTGTCCTGGATTAATTTTTCCTGCGGAAAGGGTTCTGACAGTGTTTCCTTTCGCATCTTTTATTATGAAAAGGAAGCTTCCGGCAGTGTCTGTATTAAAGACAATCCTTGCAATCTTTCCTGTTTCTTTTTCTGGATAAACCGTAAGAGATTTTGTCACAAGATCAATTTTTGCCTGGCAGAGTAATACCCAGAACATTAACAAAGCCACACCTGCAAAAATTTTTTTCATCTTCTCCTCCCTGTGAACTTATTATTTGTCTATCAAAAGGATTGTTGCGCCTTTGAATGTAATTTTATACGCATTTTTGTCCTGAACAAGTTTTCCATTCAGGCATTTTACATTCTTCACCTTTCCTATTTCCAGTTCTATGGTTGTTTCTCCAATTTCATCCCAGACTGGGATAACTGGTTTTTCTTTACCAAAGCCATAATCAAAGATTGCTATGCATTGCTTTGTTTTTCCTGTTCTTTTTCTTGCTACGATGAGGTTTCTATCAATGTTGCATACTTTTTTTATTTTACAGAATGTTGCTGGCTGCGTGACAAAATCCCTTATTTCCCTTGAAAACCCGTGATAAAGCAAAACATCCCCCCATTTTGCTCTGTCCCTGTTTTCCTGGTCCCAGATATAGGATAATCCTTGATAGAATCCAGTAACTCTTACAGTACCTTTCCCTTTCCCAGATTCAATCGCAGCGGGGGTGCCATCTTTATAAGTAAGAAGAAGCTTCCCTTTTTCAGGCACAGTTAAAACATACTTTGAACACACAACAGGAAAAGGTATCGGGTTTGTTGTATCAAGCAGCTGTTGTTTTGGCAGTTCTATTGGAAGGCGTCCAACTGTTTGTTTTCTCTCTATTTTATGTGAAGAAAATCCTTTCATCCATGCACCGAGGTCTATTTCTTTATTACATTCATTTTTTAGAAAACCACCTTCAATAATCAGATATCCACCATCTTCGACCCACTTTTTTATCTTTTCCCAGACATTTTTTTCAACATAATTAAATGGCATATAAAGAATCTTATACTTTTTCAGCAAGTCATCTTCCACATCGTAGCTTGAGATGAAATCAATCCCGTAGTTTGAATGCAAGAGAATATAATATAGCGCGATTATTTCTATATGATATTCAGGTTCCCATATTTCCTGAGCTGGTGTCCACAATATTGCAATGGACGCTGGTTCTAAATCTGTGTTAAGAAGGTATTCTTCTGCTTCACCTGCATCACGATTAAGCAGCGCTATTTCCCTGACAATATCGGTTTTAATTTCCCAGGGATTTGCTTCATTTCCTCGCAGGCAACCATAACTGTACCAGAATATTTCTGTAATACCGTTGATTAACTGTTCATAAAACTTATATCGTGCATAAACAGGTGAATAACCCCATTCAACAACATTATAAATACCCATTGGAAGTCCTTTTGCCTGACACCTCAGCATGTCAACAAGATAGGCATTTCCACCGCGTAGCCACACCTCATATCCGGGCCAGTCCTCACCCCATATTCCATCAAGATACCTGTTTTTATATAGATGCCATAAATCCCATCCTTCACTTTCATATCCACCACCAAGATACCCCCCTACAGGCCAGTTAGGGCTGCTCCAGGCAAAAGGGAAATATTTTTTGTTTGCCTGTCTTGCGTAGTCAAAAAGTTTATTTATCCTTTCCATCCTTATCCTATTTACCCAGTAGTAAAGACCAGGATTTTCAGCGCGCGTTATTGATGCGGGTTTCAAAACAATCTCTTCATATTTTGAAACACCAAGGTCTGAAACAGGAACATTTTTATTTTTCAGATAGGCGATAATTTCAAGCCGCGCCTTTTCTCCAAGCGCAATATAGTCCTGCAACAACCCTGAGCTAATTTCGTCTCCAAGTTTTAGATTTCTTACATAATTTAAAGCATTATATCTTTCAAATATCCCAGAAGCATTAAGAGCGACATTCTTAATTGAGGATTCTATTTCTTCAGGATTTTTATAATAATCATCATAACCAACTGAACCACCACCGTACCTTAAATATAAAAATCCATTATTAAGTACTTCCTGTAATAATTCAGGAGAAAAATATTGCAATCCATTTATTCCAATTGCCCTCAAGAATTTATATTGTTTTTCTCTATATTCTGGTGGATCAGAAATTTGTAATTGACAATCAGTGTAAATTGCCAGTTTTTCAGGAGGTTTTCCTTTATGCTGTTTTTCTACATGTTTAACAGCTTCAATGTTTCTATCAACTATTTCTTCAGCAGTAAGAAGTTCAAGCTTTATTGCGCCGGGAGAGGATGGAACGGTATAAAGGTAGATGTATTCAGTCGATTTTTTTTCAGAAATGTCAAAAGATCTTAATATAATTTCTTTACCGTTTTTGATTTTAACATCTATCTTCAAGGGCACAGGTTTTTCACTCACTCTTGCAATAACAAGAATTCTTCCATAAGCAGGTAGCCTGATCCAGCCTGATTCATTACCAGGCTGAATAAAATTTTCAATATTAGGTTTTTGTTTTACTAGGCCATTTTTTGAGATATAACCAAAATTGGGCCACCAGTTGCCGTATTCATCAGTGTAAGAACGAACAAGAGAAATATTGCAACTTACTGGAATATCAGAAGAATTTTTCAGGTTTATTTCAATGGAAAAACTATAACAGATGGTGTTGAAGACAAGAATGACTAAACAAGAAATAATTTGTTTCATATACAAATTATAGACAATAAAAAAAAGGGTGTAAAATTTATAACTGTCTTAAAACTTTTATCAGGAGAAGAAAATGGAAAAATCTAAACTTGGAATTATTGTTGGAGCAGGAGATAACCTTGACCAGCTATTTCAAAGAGTGAAGATGTTTGGTTTTTCAATGTGTCAGATGGGTTTTGTTGCCGAAAATATCAATATGTTTGACCCCGTAAAAATAAAAGAGAAAGCAGATGAATATGGCATTGAAATTTTTTCTGTGTTTCTTCTTTTCAAGGGACAGGTTTTCAATCTCAAAGATGGACCCGCAACAATGGGTTTTGTTGCGCCTGATTATAGAAAAGAAAGATTAAAACTTGCCATAGAATTTTCTGATTTTGCGAGAGAAATTGGGACAGAATACATTGTTTCTCATGTGGGATTTATTCCTGATGATGAACAGGATTCGCTCTACCAGTCTTTTATTCCTGTGATGAGAGAGTTTGTTGAAAAATGCAGAAAAAACAGTCAAGTTTTTTGTTTTGAGACTGGTCAGGAACTTCCTTCAACCCTTAAAAGAACAATTATTGACATCGGTCTTGAAAATGTTGGAATCAATCTTGATCCCGCAAACTTAATTTTATACGGCAAGGCAAATCCAATTGATGCAGTTGAAATATTCGGGAAATATGTAAAAAGCATCCACGGAAAGGATGGACTCTGGCCTAATAGAGATGAAGTACTTGGGAAAGAGGTTCCTGTGGGAGAAGGGATGGTAAATTTTCCATTGCTACTGAGAAGATTGAAGAAATTCGGGTTTGATGGTCCTATCATCATTGAACGAGAAATTTCAGGAGAAAGACAGATTCAGGATATCAGAAGAGCAATAGAATTTTTCTCAAAGATTATCTAATCTTATAGAAAAGCTCCAATGACTTTTCAAATGGTGGAATTTCAAGAAAAATCTGATTGATATTGTTACCTTCTTCCACAAAACACATGACAAACTGGGGTATAGCACTTTTTCCTGATAGTACAATCTGGAGATGCTGGTTTTTGAACTGCATTCTGACAATTTTTGAGTCCTGTCGGTTTTTTAGATAGGACGAGATGTAATCATAAGACTTGAATATGTGAGGAAATCTTTTAATTTCATTTTTAATAATTCCGATGATTGTTTCAAATTCGGTCAGTGTTAAATTTTCAAGGTTTTTTTCATGAAACATCAGGCAACCGCAGGTAAGATTTTCAAGTCCCCTTTTTATCTGAAAAATTCCTTTTTCTGCAAGCTGGTATATTGAAAGATTGGTACTACCCTGGAAAAAGTCAATATTTGCGCCGGACACAGTAATTTGTCCGGGATGAAAGACAACATTGAAGATATCCTTATTCTCGTCAAGATAGTCAATGCAGAAATTTGGGGTACCAAATGGTTTTGGTTCCCATGCAAAATTGCGTGGGTCTGAAAAAATTTTTCCGATCTGCAATAAATTCATTGCAAAAGACTGTCCGCGGGTTTTAAAAAAACTTATTGAATTGTAGCCAATCTGCGATTTATGGGCATTAATGGTTTTTGCCGGATTTATGCCAATCTTTGAAAAAAAATCATCTATCTGTTTGAAATTTGCTTCAAGATGCTGGAAGGAAAACTCTTTTCCATCACTGCCCAGATAAATGGAAGGGTCCGTGTTATATGACTCTCGGTAAAAAGCATGTGCGGAAAATTCTGCTTTTAGTTGATGATATAGTTGTTTTATATGTGAATGAGTTTCCTGTTCAACTTCATGAATACACAATCCAATATGTGGAATAAAACCTGATTCATTTAGTATAGATGCGTATGCAAAATTTTTTATAGGAGAATCTTCCTTTTTTGTTTTACCTGTGGCATCGTTTATTCTACACATTACAAAGGGAGGAACACCTTTAAACACAAATGGTTTTTTTGCTGTATGAATTAGTGTTCGCCAAAAAACACTATCAAAACCGCCAGTAAGACCGAGGCAGCTTTTATGCCAGATACCCTGTGAAACACTTATTATCGCAATTTTCCCCTGTCCTAAGGGTTTCCATATTCCAATAGGGTTGAACTTATGGTCTCTCAGGAAAACATTCCAGTTTGTATCCAGATGGGATGGAAAACTCACGAGAATCGGGATTTTCAGATTTATTGTTTTTTCTGCCGCAATGGAACTAATCCATGATTCATCAAGAATAATCTCGGCCGTTTTTCCAACTGTGAATTCGGAAATATTAGTATACTGAGAAATAATTTCGTGATAAGAACTAACCATACCATCAAAAATTACCAATCCCATTCCTGAAAAAACATACCTGAAAATTGTTTTCCAGTCAGAAGGACCGAGTTTTTTTGCTGTACCTTCCTGGGCGATTATCAATAGATTGACATCATCAAGTTCCACACTATCGACAAGTGTATATGAGATGTCTATGGGCTGATGCAGAAACTGATAGAAATCAAGACAGTTCAGGACAAAATTCTCAAGTCTTTGATAACCTACAAAATCACCTGTATCACACAGGACAACTGTTTTCATGTATTATTCCCAGTTTGCATGATTTCTTTCCATCTGCTCAAATGTTATACCCATCTTTTTCCTGTAACTTTCAACGATTTCATCGAAAAAAATGAGTACTGTCTGTTCAAACAGAGAACCACCAAACTGACTCGATTCTGGTAGTTTTAAAATATAACATCTATCGCAGATCTTTGTTAGATCGTTTGTGGATGCTGTTACACAGATTGTTTTTGCCTTTGAGGATTTTGCTGCCTCTACAGGTGGGAAAAGCATCCTTGATGCGCCGGTTCTGGAAACAACGATCATTAAATCATTTTTTCTTACAGGTGGGCAGAGTCCTGCAATGAAATAACTTTCCAATCCAAGATGCCGCAACCTCATTGCAAAAGCCCGCGCCATCATGCCGCTTCTTCCAAGACCCCACAAAAATACCCTTGAACAATTTCTTATCTCATCAATAATCTCATCAATAGATCGTTCAGGGATATTCTTTATTGTCTGTTCAATCTCTTTTACGATTTTACTCTTCATACTAACTATTTTAATTTTTTGCAAAAATTTTAGCAATTTTGAAAATCAGAAAAATGTTTTAGAATAGAAAAAACAATGAATTTTTATAAAAGGAGAACCCCATGAAAAAAATTTCAATATTATGGAGATACGGGAGAAAGTCAGGAAAGATTTTTGTAAAAAATGGAAAACTTATTGAGATGTTTATTGATGAGCAGAAAATTGAGGGAAACCTATTTGATTTTAATGCAGATGGAAAAAGGCGACTTATTCTAACAGTGGAAAATGAAACAGGACATGGTAATCATGGAGCAGTTATCAATGTTGCTGCACAGGAAAACCCATTCAGTTTTTTTGTGGAACATGTAAGTACAGATTTTCCGATTTATATTCCTGAGTATGATGTGATTGTTACTGAAGGAAAAGACACGAGAGATTATGAGGAAATTGAACAATATATCAGGAAAAGGGCAGGATTGAGCAAACTGAAAGAGATGGAACATTCTGAAGAGGAGTGTTATGAATCTGCTGAATCAAAGGCAAGAAAACTTCGTGGAAACACCTGGCTTGGTATTAGCAGGGATATCAGAATTTTTGAGATAATTTTTCCTGACCCTGACAGAACAACCCTTAACATTGTTCCCAGATACCATGGATTTGGTGTAAGTCTTCCAGAATTTGAAAAACTTGACCAGGACACAAAAAGATGGGCGGGTAATGAGATTTCATACACAATCAATTTTGGAAGGGGAAGTGGCTGCAGTCAGGAACTGGAAAGATACCTTGAAGAAAGGAGATTACCAATTTTATGTGGAACACTTGAGGATGAAGATGTTGTTTATGATTTTGTAATGTTTGTTTCTCCTGAAAAATCTGAACTCACTTTACAGAATCTCAGGGGAACGCACTTTCTTGTTGCTGATGGCTTTGGTGTAGGACATATGTTTACACCTGACCAGCAAAAGGAATTTGACTGTTTGAAGAACAGTGAGACAAACAGGGAAGAAGAAACAGTGTTATTTCTTAAAATCAGGGCAATTAATAAAAAGAAAACTCCGGTGTATGCTTATTTCAAAACAGTATCACCCAATATCCCATATTCTTTTGACAATGGAATGGGATTTTTTTCAAAAGACAGGGTATTTGCAATTTCACTTATTAATGGAAAGCCATTGCAACAGGAAGAACTCAGTGTATTTCTTCTTCCAGGGAAAACTGCTGAATTGGAAATCAGGATACCGCATAAACCAATTTCTCATAAACGAGCAAAACAATTGATCCGCATGTCTTTTGAAGAAAAATTGAAAGGATGCAGGAATTTCTGGAAAAAGAAACTTGAAAGTTGTGCAAAGATTGAAATCCCTGAAAAACGGATTGAAGACATGATTTATGCTGGGATTTTACATCTTGACCTTATTGCCTATGGTATTGAACCTGATGGTCCTGTCAGTGCTTGCATTGGGAGATACTGTCCTATAGGTTCAGAAAGTTCTCCCATTATTCAATTCTTTGATACGATGGCATGGCATAAACTTGCTGAAAGAGCCATTCAATACTTCATTGAAAAACAACACAAAGATGGCTTCATGCAAAATTTTGGCGGATACATGCTTGAAACAGGAGCAGCACTTTGGACAATAGGAGAACACTTCAGATATACAAAAGACACAAAATGGGTTAAAAAAATAAAGCCATCACTATTAAAGGCTGCCGAATACATTTCAAATTGGATTGAAAGAAATAAGAAGGATGAGTTAACCGGCAGAGGTTATGGAATGATTGATGGAAAGGTTGCTGATCCTGAAGATCCATATCACGCATTTATGCTCAATGGATACGCCTATCTTGGACTTCAACGGACATCAGAGATGCTTGATGCAATTGGAGATGATGCTGCGATAAGAATAAAAAAGATGGCTGAAGAGTTGAAAGAAAACATAAGAAAATCATTTTTTGAATCAATGGCGCGTTCTCCTGTGGTACCACTTGGTGATGGAACATGGGTACCAACATGTCCACCATGGCCAGAGGATGATGGACTACTGATTCATTATATCAACGGCAGAAAATGGTATACACATGGTACATTTGTTGCAAGGGATAGCATGCTTGGTCCATTATATCTCATATTCCAGGAAGTACTTGATCCAAAGGAACTCGCATCTGATTTTCTTGTTAAATACCACACAGAACTCTTTTACAAACGAAATGTTGCATTCAGTCAGCCATATTATAGCAGGCATCCTGAGATACACCTGAAAAGAGGTGAGGTTAATAGTTTTCTCAGGGCATATTACAATTGCTTTCCAGCGCTTATTGACAGACAAACTGGTTCTTTCTGGGAGCACTTTTTTTATGCCAGTCCCCACAAAACACATGAAGAAGGATGGTTTTTGATGGAAACAAGGTGGATGCTGTGTATGGAACAGGGTGATACCCTTTATCTTTTACCAGGTATTCCAGGAAGATGGCTTGAAGGTGGTAAAACAATTAAAATAGAAAATCTCGCCACATATTTCGGTAAAGTTTCTCTTTCTGTGTTTTCAGAACTGAAAAATGGCAGAATTTTTGTCAGGATTTATTGTGAGAGAAAACCTGCAGAGATTATAATACGGATTCCCCATCCATATAAGGTATTGCCAAAGAATGTAAAAGGTACTGAATGCATGATTGAGAACGATATACTTATAATCCAAAAACCAATCAATAAAATTGATATTGAAATAAACTATTGATGACATATCGATGACAGGGCTTGACAAATGGATTTATAAGCATTATAAATAAAGTGAAAGGGGTATTTGGATATTTCGATAGATTATTAAAAAAAGAAGCGAGGATAGTAGAACACAGAAAAAAATAGGATATTAAAAAATGAAAGGAGGGAGAATATGGAAAGAAAAGGTTTCACATTGATTGAATTGCTTGTGGTTATTGCAATCATAGCAATACTAGCAGCGATGTTGCTTCCTGTATTGGGTAGGGC
>JAOAAW010000052.1 GCA_026418655.1 bacterium
AGATGTGTATAAGAGACAGGTGCAGGACCATCTGTTGTTGCTTTTTGTTTTGGTAAGCCCGATAAAATTGTTAACAGATGGATGGATCTGATAAGAAAAAAAGATATGAAAGGAAGTGTTAAAATAATGAAACCAGGTGGTAAAACCACATGGAAGATTTATTAAAAATTTGTATAATAAAATATCACAGCGAGGTGAATTAAATGTATTTTATAGTCATTGGATGCGGAAAAGTAGGAAGTCAACTTGCAAGATTTTTATCTGAAAATCATAATGTTGTTGTAATTGACAAAAACCCATCAAGTTTTCAGGCATTGCAGCCAGTTTTTAATGGAATTACTATTACAGGAAACTGTATTAATCTGGATATATTGAGGGATGCAGGAATAGAAAGATGTGATGGGATTGCAGCCGTTACAGATGATGACAATGTGAACATAGTTGTTGCCCAGATTGCAAAAAAGATGTTCAATATCAATAAGTGTATTGTTAGAATTGTGGATCCTGTAAAAAATGAAATATACAGAAAACTTGGTTATGATGTAATAAGCGGTCAGAGGTTGATCGCTGCCATTATAAGGGACAAGTTGATTGAAAAGGGTACAACAACATATATTGTTGAAAGTGGTGAAATAACGTTCCTTGAGACTTTAATAAATGGTAAAAAATCAGGAAGCAGAGTTTCTGAATTGAATATCCCGGACGAGTTCAAGGTTGTTGTTGTGGTGAGAAGTGATGGACCGATAATTCCTGATGATGGTTATGTTGTTAAAGAGGGCGACCTTATTATAGGAGTTGCAAGGATAAAATCAATTCCAAAAATAAAAAAGATACTGGAGATAACATGAGAATTATTATAGTAGGCGGTGGAAAGGTTGGCTATTTTCTTGCAGAAAGACTGGCGAGGACACACTATGTTTCTCTTGTGGAAAAAGATAAGACAATCACTGACGCAATGCCAGAGAATAGAAATATGCTTATAATAAATGGAGATGGTTGCCAGACAGATATTCTTATACAGGCAGGAGTAAAAGATGCAGATGTTGTTGCCGCGGTTACGGGGAAAGATGAAGATAATCTTGTGATATGTCAGATTGCAAAAGACATTTTTAAGGTAAAGAGAACAGTCGCAAGGGTTAATGATCCCAAAAACGAACGGATATTTTTCCAGCTTGGTGTTGATATTGCTATTGATAGTACAGCAATCATCGCAAAAATAATTGAGGAAGAGGTTTCTCTTGAGGATATGATAAACCTCTGTGCTTTCAAAAAAGGGCAACTGTCTCTTGTAAGAATTGATTTGCCTGAGGATGCTCCAATCGTAAAGAAAAAAATGAAAGAATTGAATTTACCGGCAGAAGCAGTAATTGTGGCTGTTTTGAGGAAAGAGCATCTTATTGTGCCAGATAGTGAGTTTGTATTTCAGCAGGGAGACGAGGTTGTTGCTCTGACAAAGATTGAGGATGAAGGAGATATTTTAAATGCACTTATAGGAAGATTATAGTATGAAAAAAAGGGTTATAAGATATTTAGGTATGCTTAAGAAAGGTATTATCGGAATATCTATAGAGCTTGTATATCCTTTAATTGTTACCGTTGTTGCTTTCTTGATCAGTTTGGTAATATTTCTCTCGGAGAGCTCCTTCAGATGATTCCTGATTTCAGCAAGGATGATATCACTGTTGTAAGTCATTATCTTGGAAAGATTTTTGTTGCCCTTGGCATCGTACAAATTCTACCAATACTTGTTGGATTTATCTGTATGGAAATGGCAGCAGTTATTGACTTTTTTATATCTATCATCACCTGTCTTTCATTTGGGTCAATACTTTTGTATTTTTCACCTTTGCCACAGGAACTGAACTGGAGACAGGGAATGATAATTGTTGCGCTTTCATGGTTTATTGCAATGTGTGTTTCTGCTCTGCCACTTTATTTGAGCGGGCATTTTGAATGTTTTCTTGATGCTTGCTTTGAATCAATGAGTGCTTATGCAACAACAGGACTTATTTTAATCCAGGATCTTGACCATCTTTCTCATGCTCATAATTTCTGGAGACATTTAATGTGTTTTATAGGTGGTCAGGGTATAATTCTCGTTGCGCTTGTTTTTTTCTTCAGGGGGGGAGACGCCCTTCGTATTTATATTGGTGAGGCAAGGGATGACAAAATTCTTCCCAACAGTATCACAACTGCTAAATTCATCTGGATGGTCAGCTTCACATATCTTATAATCGGTTCGTTTTTATTAGCATTTGTTCTCATGTTTCACGGTTTACCCTTTACACGAGCGATCTTTCACGGATTATGTATTTTTATGGCAGGATGGGATACAGCGGGATTTGCTCCACAATCGCTTAATATTCTCTACTATCATAGTTTTGTTTTTGAGCTTGTCACGATTATCATAGTACTTCTAGGGGCAACAAGTTTCGGTGTTCATTATGCGGTCTGGACAGGTAAATACAGGGAATTGAAGGAGGATTTTGAGGTTAAAATTTTAATGTTCACAATTTTCATGACTTATATTGTAGTTCTGATTGGATTTTCAGGAAATCTGGTTTTTGGAGACCCGGTTTCTTTTTTCAGACATACTTTTTATCAGCTTATATCAGGGCATACAGGGGTAGGGTACACCAATATTTATTCATCACAACTGGCAACATGGCCAGAACTTGCAATTATAGGTGTCATCATTGCAATGGCTATAGGTGGTTGTATGAACTCAACAGCTGGAGGTATAAAAGTTTTCAGATTAGGACTGTTCTATAAATCAATGAAAAGAGAGATACGGAAACTCTCATATCCAGAAAGTTCATATATAAGAGAGTACTTTCATCATCAGAGAGAAATTTCAATTGATGACAACATGGTAAAGACAGCAATGGTTATAACCATCTGCTATATTTTGCTTTATCTTTCAGGAGCACTGATGGGAACTTTTTTTGGATATGGATTTTTACCCAGTTTATTTGAATCTGTTTCAGCTGCTGCAAATGTTGGGCTTTCAGTTGGAATTACAGATACTTCTATGCCAGCTTTAATGAAAATGTGGTATATATTTGAAATGTGGGCTGGAAGGCTCGAGTTTTTTGCAATATTCATTCTAATCAGATTTCTTGTAAAAACTGTAAAAAAAAGATGAGAATTATTAGAATTGTAATTTCAGGAATGGCTGTTTTCTGTATAGCTGGCTGGGCACAGACTGTGAGAGCACTTATTACCAATCCTGATATGTTTGATGAAAAAACTGTTATTGTTGAGGGAGAGCTAATCGGTGATATTTTTAAAGGAAGGTCTGGATTCTGGGTAAATATGCTTGATTCAGGGATGGCAATTGGTGTATGGTTCCATGATTCAGAAAAAGAAAAAATCAAATTTCTTGGTAAATACGGAGTGGTTGGTGATTTTGTGAGGATTACAGGAGTGTTTCATAAAAGATGTATTCAGCATAGCGGTGATATGGATATCCATGCCTCAACACTGGAAATTTTGAAAAGAGGTACAGAAAAAAAAGAGGAGATACCAGTTGAAAAGGTTATCTTTGCTTTTTCTCTCGGGGTTGTAAGTCTTGCCGCTATAGGTATTCTCCATTTACTTTCCCGAAAAGAATCCCTTCCTCATAACCGGTGATTTCCACATTTACAATTTTTCCTATAAGATTCTGATTGTTTTTAAAAGTGACTGGAATTCCCTGAATGTTTTTTCCTATGAGTAAAAGCGGATTTTTAATACTTCTTCGTTCCACCAGAACTTCACATGCCTTGCCGATGAAACTGCTTAATATTTCTCTACTTATTTCTTTCTGAGTTTCAAGTATAATTCTGTGTCTGTGTTCTTTTTCTTCCCTGCTAACATCATCTGGTAACTCAAAAGCTTTTGTCATGGGTCTTGGTGAATACTTAAAAATAAAAAGTTCGTTGAATCTTACTTCCTTTATAATTGAAAGGGTCTTTTCAAAATCCTGTTTTGTTTCTCCTGGAAATCCGACCATGATATCAGATGTGATAGAAATTTCAGGCATCAATCTGCGTGCTGTTTCAACAACCTGAAGGAATTCTTCGACTGTATATTTTCTATTCATATCTCTCAAAATTTTATCCGAACCGCTTTGCAATGGAATATGTAAATGCTTCATGATTTTTTTGTTTTGTGCCATTATACTTAGCAATTTTTCGCTGGTGTCTTCGGGATGGGATGTTACAAAACCTATTCTCATTAAATTTTCAATTTTCAAAATTTCACACACAAGATCACTGAAATCATAATCAGTTGTAAAATCCTTACCATATTCATTTACATTCTGACCGAGAAGCGTTATTGCTTTTATACCCTGTTCAACAGCGTTTTTTATTTCCTCTATAATTGAATGAGGTTTCCTACTTTGTAATTTTCCACGAGCCATCGGTACCACACAATATGAACAAAAGTTATTACAACCCTTCGTAATAGGTATCATTATCGTAATATTTTTTTTTGAAGGAATACATTCAATAAACGGAGAGTCCTTTTCGCCTGTTTTTATAATAATCCTGCCAGGAGAATAATTGTCAACAATTTCTGGAATTTCAGCAATGTGATTTGGGCCACAAACAATATCAAGGAATGGAAGATAATTAAAAATTTTTTCTTTGTGCAGATTTGCAGTGCATCCTGCAAGACAAAAAATCGTCCCTTTTTCTTTGAGGTACTTGTGGCTTTTAAGAAAAGAAATTACCCTGTTTTCCGCTTTCTGTCGCACGCTACAACCAAAAGCAATTATTAGACCTGCCTGGTCAGGGTTTTTTGTTTCTCGCCAGCCAGAAGTTTCCAATAATTCGCATAATCTTTCGGATTCCGAAAAATTCATCTGGCATCCATATGTCCTTATAAAGAATGTTTTTTTCATGTCCGAGAGGTGTCTACTTTGTAAAAATTTCCTGTATAAGCAGAAAGAATGTAGAAAGCAGCAGTCCAATCCATGAGAAAGTATTTATCAGAAGTCCTAAGCCAATCTGAAAATTTATAACCCTTAAATTAAGATGTAAATCTGGAAATACAGTCATCCAGCCATTTGTAAATATTGCCATGGTTGAAAATTTTTCTGGCAAAAGCAACCTTAATATCTCTCCCATCGTAGTTCCTATAAGGAAACTCAAAAATAAAATTACACCATATCTTATAGGTTTCATCGCAATATTTTACTTTAAAAAAAACCTGCGTCAAAATTATCCCCATTTCATAATCTGTTGATGTTTCCGATTTTATGTGATATATATACCTGTACTTTTTCTTATAGGCGGAGGAAGAAATCAATTATTTCAAAAAGACTATCAGGGCATTACAAAATCGTAATTACAGACTTTTTTTCTTCGGCAATGGTTTGTCGCTTGTTGGCACCTGGATGCAGACAGTGGCAGTCGGATGGCTTGTGTATAAATTGAGCCATTCTTCATATGTTCTTGGTATCACAGGAGCATTCGGCACTCTTCCAATACTCTTATTTTCAATATTCGGTGGTTATGTTGCGGACAGGATAAACAGATACAAGATTATTCTTGTGACTCAATCTTTTGCCATGATTCAGGCGTTTTTACTTGCGCTGTTAACTCTTTCAGGAAATATAAAGGTTGTCCATATTCTTTTTCTCTCTTTTATACTCGGAACAATAAATGCCTTTGACATTCCTGCACGACAGGCATTCGTCGTTAATATAGTTGAAAAAAAGGATGACCTGCCCAATGCTATTTCTCTCAATTCTTTCCTTGTTAATGGTGCAAGATTGATCGGTCCTTCAATTGCTGGTGTTCTTGTTGCATACGCAGGAGAAGGAATGTGCTTTCTTATAAATGCATTGAGTTATATAGCAGTAATTATAGCGTTGTTAATGATGGACAGGACCAAACTTGCCAGTTATATGAATAATAGCAGTAAGGCAGGTATTTTTGAAAAACTTCATGAGGGTTTTAAATATGTTCAGGACTTTGTTCCAGTCAAGACTGTTATCCTTTATGTTGCTTTTTTCAGTATTTTCGGAATGTTTTACGGCGTTTTGATGCCTGTTTTTGCAAAAGAAATTTTCAAAGGTACTGCAAGAACACTCGGTTTTCTCGTTGGAAGTGGTGGACTTGGTGCAGTTTGCGGAGCTATTTATCTTGCTTCCAGAAGCAGACATATTGGACTTGGTAAACTCATTCATATTGCCGGAACTGTTTTTGGATTGTCACTGATATTTTTTTCGCACTGTTGTGTATTCTGGATTGGAGTATTACTTTTGATTGTTGTGGGAGCGATGATGGTGCTTCAAATTGTAACTGCCAATATTATTATACAGACACTTGTACCTGACGAAAAACGTGGTAGGACAATGAGTTTTCATACTCTGGCTTTTATGGGAACCCAGCCCATCGGCTCCTATCTTGCAGGCCTTCTTGGAAATGGAATTGGTGTTCAGAATACAGTATTTCTTGGTGGGGTACTGTGTATTATTGGAAGTATTTTATTCAAAAGGCAATATTCATGTTTTGCGTCACAGGATGTGGATAAAGGTCTTATCAGACAGGTTTTTATTGGATGATACTTATCCGTGATATTTGTTTGTTATTGGCATTCTTCTGTCTTTTCCAAACGAACGGGGTGTGATTTTAATTCCGGGCGGAGATTGTCTTCTTTTATATTCACTGTGATCAACCATTCTTACCACTTTTTCAACGAGGTTTCTGTCAAATCCGGCACGGACAATATGGTTGATGCTCTTATCCTGTTCCACATACATTTTCAATATTTCATCCAGTATTTCGTAAGGAGGGAGAGAATCTGTATCCTTCTGATTTGGTCTGAGTTCTGCTGTTGGCTCTCTATTTAAGATACTTTCTGGAATTACTGGGCACTGTTTGTTCCTATATCTTGCCAGCTTATATACGAGTGTTTTCGGAACGACTTTTATTACTGCGAATCCACCTGCCATATCTCCATAAAGAGTGGCATAACCTGTGCTTATTTCAGACTTATTTCCTGTTGTCAGTACAAGATATCTGAATTTATTGGAAAGTGCCATCAAAATATTACCTCTGATTCTTGCCTGGATATTTTCCTCAGTTATGTCAGGTATTGTATCCTTGAAATATGGCTGAAGTGTATGCAAATATGAGGAGAAAATTTCTTCTATCGGGATTGTAAGAAGCTCTATGCTCAAATTCTTTGTCAGTTTTTTTACATCTTCTTCAGACCTTGAGGATGTGAATCTTGAAGGCATGAAAACACAAACCACCCTGTCTTTTCCAAGAGCATCAACCGCAATCGTTGCGACCAGCGCCGAATCAATGCCACCACTCAGACCAATAATAACTTTTCCAAATCCGTTTTTGTTTACATAGTCTTTTAAACCGAGAATGAGCGAACTGTAAACTTCTTCTTCAAGCTCGGGGTATTTTGAAAATAGAACAGGTATATCCTTTTTTTCTCTAATCAGCAGCCCAAAATCTATTCTGCCTTTCATACTTTTACTCAGTACATCAATATCAGCCACAAGCATTTCTTCTTTAAACGCTGGAGCCCTTGCGATAACCATTCCCGCTGGTGAAGCAATGAAGCTCTGACCATCAAATACAAGCTCGTCCTGGCCGCCAATAAGATTTGTGTATACTATGTAAACCTTATTTTTCTTTGCAGCTTTGATTGCTATTTTTTCTCGTAGTTTTATTTTCTCCATGTGATATGGAGAAGCATTGATGTTGATAATGAAAGATGCTCCCTGTTTTGCCTGCTGTGGTACAGGACCACTATCCTGCCATATGTCTTCACAGATACTTACACCAAAGGTACAGCAGGAGTTTTCTTTTCTTATTCTGAATACCGGGTTTTTAGTCCCGGGTGTAAAATATCTCATTTCATCAAAAACGCCGTAATTTGGAAGGAGCTTTTTGTGATATACAGCTTTTATTTCTCCCTGGTGCACAATAGCAGCAGCGTTGAAAATTTTGGCCCCTTTTTTGTCAACAAAACCAATCACTAAAATAATATCTCCGGTTTTTCTGGCAATGGTCTTAATTGTTTTTATGTTGTCTTTGATGAAGGACTCTTTCAAAAGCAGGTCCTCAGGTGGATACCCAGTGATTGCAAGTTCAGGGAAAGAAAGAATTTCAACTCCACAATTATATGCCTGTTCAGTATATCTCAAAATTTTTTCTGCATTTCCCTTAAGATCTCCCACAGTTGAATTCATCTGACAGCATCCCACTCTGATTGACACTTTTTCCATTCTTTGCACCTTTTTTGTAAAAATTGATTAATAATAGTATACTTTTATTGGAGATGACATCAAAATTCAATCCGTTGAAAATATGTCTTTCCGTGATTTTTTATGCAAACTTTCTAATACCATTTTCCCTTTCAGACACAGCGATATCCGTTTGCAGAAAGGCGATTAAACATTATCTTTTAACGGGTGAAAAAATCCGACTCTCAAATCTTCCGGAAATTTTCAGTGAAAAGATTCCTGTATATGTTTCATTGAGGAAAGGCAATCAGACAAGAGGCTGTGCAGGAACTTTTTATGCTGATAAAAGTTTTGGAGAAAATCTTGTGGATTTTTCAATCATTGCAGCAACCCGGGATTTTAGATACAGAGCCATTGATAAAAAGGAATTGGAAACTGTAAAAATCCAGCTAACAATTCCCTCTGAAATTATTGAGATATCCTCCATTGCATTTTACAATCCTGAAAAAGAAGGGCTTGTTGTTGAAAAACAGGGTAGGTATGGTGTTATCCTTCCATGCGAGGCAAGAACAGCAGAATATGCATTGAAAATGTGTATGAGAAATGCAGGTATAAAAGATTATAATGGTATCAGGTTATTGAAATTCAATGCACAGATTTTTATTGAGGGGGAGAAATGAAAGGAAAACTTTTATTTTTGCTGTCGATTGCTTTTATTAATTGTTACGGTGATAGTATTACGGGTAATGTAATGAGTACTGATAAGAAACCTCTTAGTGGAGCCAGTATAAGTATTTTTAAATTCCCGGATACGCATTCTTCTGTAAAAACAACAATTTCGGATAAAAATGGTAGATTCAGATTTGATAATCTTGAAACCGGCTATTACAGAATAATTGTATCAAAGAAATCTTTCTGTAATGAGGTGCTTGGCAGAATAGAAGTTAATCAACCAAAATTCGGAATTGTAAACTATGAGATTGTTCTTGCCAGGCCTGGTTCAATAAGTGGTTTTATCTATAATCCAGAAGGTAGACCTGTTTCTGGGGCAGATGTTTTTTGTGGGGATAAACAGGTCAAAACAGATACCAAAGGATTTTACAGAATAGAGGGATTAAAACCCGGTACATACTATATCAGTACCAGAGCGCCTGATTTTGTAAGTGAGTGCAGACCATCTGTTACTGTTGATGAGCAAAAAGAGACAGGAGGGGTTGATTTTATTCTTTCTTATGCAGGAAAAACAAAGGGTGTTATTGTTGATTCCGGTACAGGCAAACCGATAAAAGATGTCCAGGTAAGTTGTTCGGGTCCTGTGTATATTTCAGGAAAGACAGATTCAAACGGACTCTTTATCATTGATGGTTTAAAACCAGGAAGTTACAGCATGTACTTTTACAGACAGGGTTATGAGTATTTTGAGACGGGATTCAGCGTTCTTGCAAGACAGGTTTTGGACATCGGAACTATAAAATTAAAGCTAAGGGACAGGTATTTTTATCCTGTTTTGCGGGAATGGATTTTTACTCCGCAGGAGAATGTCAGGATTTATTTCAATGCATTCAGAATACCATCTGTTACAGTGGATATTTACGAAGTAGACATTATGGACCAGATTAACAGAGCGAAACTGAAAGAAATTTCAATGCAGGATATTTTAGGTTCTCTTGATATATCAAGCAAAAAGCCGGTTTTAAGCAAAAAATTTGATATTTCATATCCAAATCCTTTGAGTGAACTTTATGACAGAAAAATTACGATCGGTCCAATGTCTGAAGGCCTCTATATCTGTAAAATTAAACCGGATGAATTCCCTGAAAAAAGATTATGGTTTCTGGTTTCAGACATTGGTTTTGTTTCAAAATCCTGTAATGACAAAATGGATTGCACAGTATTTTCAATTTCAAAGGGAAATATAATTGAAAATGTGCCTGTATATATTTTTGACCGTCAATGGAATCTGAAAAATGAGATAAAAACTAGCCAGGATGGTAAGTTTAGTGTGGATGGTTCTAACAGGTTTCTCATATTACATGGTAAATCCATTGCTTTTTCTGATACATCATATATTTTCGCTGGCAGAGAGGGTGATAGCCGATCTTTATATGCCTTCACTGATAGACCAGTTTACAGACCAGGGCAAAATGTTTATTTTAAGGGAATTGCAAGAATTGACCAGGGAAACAATTACAATATTCCTGAATTTTCAGATTGTTCTGTAAAAATTCTTTCTCCGGATGGTTCAACAGTTTACGAAACCATGATAAAGCCAACAAAAACAGGTTCAGTTTATGGTGAATGGAAAATTCCAGATGAACCACCACTTGGAATATATACAATTGAATTTTTAACAGAAGGTAAAAACCAATTGGAGGGTCGTTGTGTTTTCAAAGTGCTTGAATACAGAAAACCAGAATTTTACATTGAGGCAAAACCAGATAAGTTAATGTATCTCCCAGGTGAAAAAATCAGGGTAGGAGTTTTAGCAAAATACTATTTTGGTGCACCTGTTAAAAATGTGGATGTCATGTGGGCTGTGTATTCAAGAGATGCGTATAATTACGAAGATAATGAAGGAGAATATGAGTATGGTGGGTGGTGGCGCGGTTCACTTATTTCTTCCGGCATCACAAAAACAGATGAAAATGGTTCTGCACAGATTGAAATTTCAGCAAAACCATCATATCAACAGAAGGAAATATACACCATTGAAATCAGAATGACAGATTTGAGCAGAAGAGAAATAACCACAAGTTCGCAGGTTGTTGTACTACCTGGTTGCTTTGAAATCCTGCTTTCTACTGACAGGTTCATTTATTTCCCACAGGAAGAAATTCCTATAACCATTTCAGTCAGGTATTTTTTTGACAACCAAGTTTCGGAAAAACATCAAATGACTGTTTCTGTGAACCAGGAGACATATGACCCAAAGAAAAGAAGATGGAATTTCAAGGAAATACTGTCAAAAAAATTTACTCTAGAAGGTGAAAAAACAACGATAAAATTAAAACCATCTGCAACCGGATATATAAAAATTTCTGTACATGGTATAGACCGGTATCATAATATTATTACTGGAACAAGATATGTCTGGGTTGCGGGTAAGGACGATTATACATACTGGTACCCAAAAAAAGAAATAGAAGTGGTTTTGGACAAAACCCAATACAGAGTGGGCGATGTAGCAAAAATTCTTATAAACTCTTCTAAAAGGGATATTGATTTTCTTTTTACTATCGAAGGCCAGAAATTGTTTGAAAGCAGGATTATCAGAATGAAGAACAACTCTATTTTAATTGAGATACCGATTAAAGAAGAGTACATTCCAAATGTGTATGTTTCAGTCTGCGGTGTCAGCGACAAAAACTTTATTAATGCAGCTAAACAATTAAAAATTGAAAGTAAGGATAAATTTCTCAATGTTGAAATTCTTCCAGAAAAAAAAGAGTTTCAACCAGGAGAAAGTGCGCATTATACAATCAAAACCACTGACTATAAAGGAAATCCAGTTTCTGCTGAATTTTCTTTGGGTGTGGTCGACGAGTCAATTTATGCTATTTCAAAAGAACTTGTTTCTGAAATCGAGGATTTTTTCTATGGAAGTAAAGGAAACAGAGTTTCAACCTCATATTCTTTTTACAGATGGTACTATGGCGGAGCGGGAAAGGATTTTTCTCAAGCTGAAATAAGAAAAAAATTTAAGGATACGGCTTTCTGGTTGCCTGTGGCTTTTACTGATAGAGATGGAACCGCTGAAATAAAATTTGAATTTCCGGATAATCTAACAACGTGGAGGGCAACAGTCCGAGCGATAACCATTGATACTAAGGTTGGGACAGGTATTTCTAAGGTTATTACAACAAAACCACTCATTGCCACTTTAATTACACCAAGATTTCTTGTAGAAGACGACAGGCTGTTGATTTCTGGGGTTATTCATAACCAAACAGGGAGCCATCAGAAAATTTATGTAAAATTAAATGCAGATGGACTTTATATTCTTGATGAACAGGAAAAAAGTATTGAACTGGATTCTGGAAAATCAGGAAGGATTGATTGGAAGGTAAAAGTTAACTCAACAAATAAAGCGGCCATTGTGCTGGCTGCTCGCGCATCTCATTATAAAGATGGGATGGAGCTTGTACTTCCTGTTTTCGCTTATGGTGTTGATGAACGATATGTTTTTGCAGGAAGATGTGATGATTCAAAAACAGACACATTTTACATGCCTGCTGGAGCAATTACTGCTTCTATAGACGCAAAATCATATATTTATCCATCTCTTGCAAGTGGATTGTTTTCTTCGCTTGATGAACTTGCGGATTATCCCTATGGCTGTGTGGAACAAACACTCAATGCTTTCTTACCTGCGATCCAGGTTGCTCATACACTTACAGTAATTAAGGATAAAGACCTGTACCTACTTGTGAAAGACAGGAAAAAATTTGAAGAGATGATTGTGAATCTACCGAAAAAGGTAAGTGATGGCCTGATTAAGCTTTACAATTATCAGAGAGAGGATGGTGGATGGGGATGGTGGCAGAATGATTCAAGCAATCCTTATACAACCGCCTATGTTGTTTTCGGGTTTGCCCATGCGAAGAAAAGTGGATATTTTGTGAACGGGGAGAGATTTGAAAGGGCAAAAAACTTTCTCAAGAATAAAATCTCCTCTACAGCAGATTACAATCAAAAAGCATTTATGCTTTATGCACTAAGTTACGCCGGAGAAAAAGATGTCAGTTCAATTGAAGATATTTATAGAAACAGAGAAAAACTTAATCCTTATACTCTTGCACAATTATGCCTTATTTTAAAAGAAAATGGAGACCCACGGGTAAATGAATTACTTGATTATCTTTGCGGTAAGCTTATAAAACCTTCTGCTTCTCTGTGCTACTGGCAGGCAGAAGATGGAAATTACAGTTGGATAAACCATAACATTGAAGCGACTGCCTGGGGCCTTCGCGCAATTCTGGCAGTCGATCCAAAGAGAAGCGAGATCCCAGGAATTCTGAGGTATCTGACAATGAAAAAGCAGGGTGGCTTATGGCTTTCGACAAAAGATACAGCGATATGCCTTTTTGCTCTTACAGATTTTTTGAAAACAACAGAGGAACTCTCCCCTGATTATGATGTTTCTTTTTATGTGAATGATAGTTTGATAACAAAGGAAAAAATTGATAAGAGAAACATTGAAAAATTTATCACCACAGTAAGGGTACCCGATGAAAATTTTGTTCCCGGTAAAATTAATACCCTGGGAATAAGAAAACAGGGAGCAGGAAATCTCTATTATTCACATGTGATCAAATACACTGTTAAAGATGTTTTTATTCCTGCATTCGAAGAAGCAGGATTTAAGGTTTCAAGAAGATATACTGAGATTGAACCACGAGAAATAATTGACAAGGATGGTAATAGATCATATGTTTACGATGAGATAAAAAGGGGTGTGAAAAGTGGTGAAAGAATAAGGGTTGAGATAAGGATTTCAGGACAGCCAAAGTACGAATATATCATGATAGAAGATCCGATTCCAGCTGGCTTTGAAGTTGTTGATGAGCCATGGCAGGAATATTACTGGTATTGCAGGAAAGAAGTCAGGGACGAAAAGGTTGCTTTTTTTACTCCAGTTTGGGGAGAAGATGAAAGGACAATAGTTTACCAGTTGAGGGCAGAAACTCCAGGGGTTTATCATATTCTGCCCACAAAAGTACAGTTGATGTATCTACCTGAAATATGGGGTCGTTCACAAGGAAATATTCTTTTTGTTGAATAAGATGAAAGCAAACGCACCGAAGATCATCATTCTGTTTCTTGTGGTAGGCTGGGAAATCTATGGCACAGACAATTTTATTTATCAATGGTCTTCATATACTACCTATTTCAAACAGAATATAGATGATAGGGTTATAAACATCAAGAATGCAGCAAATTGTCTGGATGGTTATATATTTGAACCGAGAACTATTTTCTCTTTTAACGAAAACATTACAGCAAAGATTCCTGAAGACCATTTTGGAGTGGCGTCAGTTCTTGTCGGGGATAAGAGAGTGCCTGGTGATGGCGGTGGGTTAGGTCAGGTTTCTTCAACTCTTTATGCAGCTTCATTGTTGGCAGGATTGTCCATTTATGAAAGAAAACCGCATTCAAAAATTGTATCTTATATTCCTGCTGGACTTGACGCAACCGTTTCCAATGAAGAGGGTGTTGACCTGAAAATTTATAATCCTTACAGTTGTAAGCTTATTATAAAAACCTCTGTAAGGGAAAATTGTCTTACTGTTTCAATTTATGGGTTTGCACCAAAACCAAGGGATATTAGAATATTTTCATCAAAACCACAGAAAGCCGGTAACTTTATTTATGTTTCAACAATAAGAGAGGTTTGTTCTGGTGGGAAATTGATTTTTTCAGAGGTTGTCTCAAGAGATAGATACATCGCCTGCGAGTAAATATCCTGTTTATCTGAATCGTCTGTGCAACCAGGTAAACCATTCTTCAGGTTTTTGTCTTACATAGTGTTCAATCCTGCTGTAGAAAAACTGGGTATTTTTTTGAAAATCATTTTGAGGAAAATCTGTTTTTATAATTGGGTAAGGTCCTTCAATAATAACCTTGTGTTTGAAACCATTTTTGTGCTGGATAAAAGCACCAAAGACCTGCGCGTCATATTTCCTTGCAAAAACCGCAGCACCGATCGGTGCTTGAACCTTTCTGCCAAAGAAAATAACATCTGTGCCCTTTCCTGAATGTTGATCAATAAGCAGGCACAAAGTATATCCTTTTTTCAACCATTGTGAGGAAATGGCTATTGCCTGTTCAAGATTTTTTTTGCTTATTCCATAGATACCCTTTTTTCTTCTTGTTCTGTTCATAAACCTTGCCAGATATTCGTTATTGGCATCTCTTGCAATCCATGTAAGTGGCAATCCTGCGTATGTCATGGCAGCGATCATGAGTGCAAAATTGCCAGTGTGAGCACTGACTATAATGGTGGGTTTTTTTGAAACGGATACTTCTTTTAGCACATCAAGATTTTGAAATTCTATGAGTTTCAGCGCCTCTTTACTGCTGATTTTTGTCCATAATGCCCATTCAATAAAGAAAAACATTTGTTTTTCAAGAATTTTTTTTATCAGTGAATTTTTTTGTTCAGCTGAAATTTGATTTCCATAAACAATATCCATATTTTTCCTAATCTTTTTTTTCAAAGCCGGGATTGTGGTATAGAAAAACATGCTCGCAATCCTTGCGATAACCGGATAAAGAAAAGAAGGTAAAACCTTCAACGAATTGAAGATTCCATAAAATATAAGATATCCAATTACATCCGTGAATACCTCTGTTTTTTTTCTCCGCATGGAATAATTTTACTTTAAAAGTTTCTTTTTATGAAAATTGATTTTTGTGCTTTTACCAATGTCAAGTAAAATATATGTATCCATGGAAAACTCAAAGGACGTCATTATGTCTGAAACAATAAAATCAGTTAGAGGGATGAGAGATATACTGCCCGAAGAAACTGTATACTGGAAAGTAATTGAACAATCCATCTATGATGTTTTTGAACAGTTCGGGTTTGAAGAAATTCGCGTGCCAGTGGTTGAAGAATTGAAACTATTCCAAAGAAGCGTTGGATCATTTACTGATATCGTACAGAAAGAAATGTATGTGTTCAAAGATAGAGGGGATAGAATACTTGCTCTCAGACCGGAAGCGACTGCTGGCGTTGTGAGGGCATATCTTGAACATCAAATGTATACAAAAAAAAGGATAATGCGGCTTTATTACTCAGGACCGATGTTCAGATATGATAGGCCGCAAAAAGGAAGATACAG
>JAOAAW010000139.1 GCA_026418655.1 bacterium
ATTTGTTTTTGGTCTGGGAAATTTAATCAATCCATTGATTGTTCTGCCTCTGATTTCTCCGTGCTGTTCCAGATTGGCTGAAAGTTTAATCAGGAATAATCTGATATTCAAAATTGGCACATCGATTGTTTTTGTATCCTGGTCAATAACTCTTTTGTGGAGCGCGTTTCAATGACGGAAAAAGTTGTTGTACATATCTGTTGTGGTGTGTGTGCTATAAAAACCGTTGAATTTCTTCAAAATGATTTTGAAATAATCGGATACTGGTATAATCCCAATATTCATCCATACGAAGAATACAGAAAGCGGCTTCAAACAGCAGGGTATGTTTTTCAAAGATTGGGAAAGGATATTGTATGGAACCTTGATTACAATATTGATGACTGGTTTGCTCTGACCTTGCCTTTTGCAAGGGACAGAAAACAGAGATGTAAGAATTGTTATTTCCTGCGGCTTGAGAAGACAGCCCAATTTGCGAAAAACAGAAATATCAGAATTTTTACAACAACCATGTTTTACAGCATACATCAGGACATTGAAGAAATTAAAAAAACAGGAGAAGATATTGCGCGGAAGTATGGTATTGAATTTTTGCCGCTTGACTTAAGACAGCATTATTATGCAGGAAAAGAGATTGCAAAAAATTGGCACCTTTACAGACAGAGATATTGCGGATGTCTTTTTAGCGAAATTGAAAGGGAAGGTGTCAAATGAAAATCTTAAAACAGGGTGATATTATCTGTCTTGTTTCAGAAGAAGGCAAAAAATGGTTTGTGAAACTTGAAAGTAAAAATTTCAGCACTCATAAAGGAATTGTTAACCTTGGTGAGATAATCGGAAAAAGGCCAGGGGGTTTTATTCTGACAAACACAAACAACCGACTTTCTTATTTTTTGCCCTCCCTTGAAGAGATTATACTTCACTATATCAAGAGAAGTACTCAGATTATCTATCCAAAAGATGCAGGATATTTAATGTTAAAACTTGGCATTACACAGGGAATGAGAGTGCTTGAAGTTGGCACTGGTTCAGGTGCAATGACACTTCTTCTTGCATACTATGTTGGAGATAATGGCAGGGTTTTCACAATTGAAGAAAGAAAAGAATTTTCAAAAAAGGCAGAAAATTTAATAAAGGATTTTGGCCTTGAAAACAGAGTTTGTTTTATCGTAAAAAGTATTCAGGATGGCATCAATGAAAAGGATTTTGATGCCGCTATACTTGACCTGAAAGAACCAGAAAAATATCTTGAAACAGTTGTTAATTGTTTAAGTTCTGGTGCTTCTTTTGGGGTGGTTGTTCCAACAACAAATCAGGTTTCAGCAGTTTTAAGTGTGTGCGAGAACCTACCGGTTTTTAATCTTGAAGTATGCGAGATACTTTTCAGAAAATACAAGATAAATCCTGACAGGTTAAGACCGAATGATGTTATGGTTGGTCATACTGCCTATATTATTACTGGAAGAAAGATAGAACGTGGAATGTGATATAATTATTCTTGAAACCACAAGGGGTATATTATGAAAAGATTCTGGATTTTTGTTTTATTAGTTTTTTGTATAAAAGGCTATGCGATAAGTGTTGATTATGTTGCTGACTTTGCTTCTGAAAAATATTTTCAGCATTCCTGTACAGCTGATTTTAACAGAGATGGCAGGATTGATATTGCAATTGCCTGCAATGGAGCCATAGAAATATACGCTGGTGTTAGTGGACAGAGCCCTTATTTTGCGAAAGCATCAGAAGTATCAGTTACAGGGCAACTGACATACATCATTTCAGATGATTTTAATAGAGATGGTAAACCGGATATTGCTGTTTCCAGTTATGCTTATCCTGAGCAATTTTATGTTTTACTCGGAGACGGAAACTTTTCATTCCAGATTTCATACCAGGCGTCCATCAGTTATCCTAGAGGACTTGTTTCTGGTGATTTTAACAGAGATGGTATTCCGGATATCGCCGCAGTTTCTTATAATTCTTATTTTGATTGTTATCTTGGAAATGGAGATGGTACATTTACTTTTGCTTCTCAGAATGGAACAAGTTATGTTTCACTCTATATAACTGCTGGAGATTTTGACAATGACGGCATAGTGGATATTGCGGTCAGTGGTTATGTGAACTCAATTGTACATATCTATCGTGGAAAAGGAGATGGGACATTTTATCCGCCAGGAAATGTTTATGTTGCTTCGGCCTGGTATATTACAAAAGGAGATTTTAACAGGGACGGGAAGCTTGATTTAGCAGTCGCAAGTAGAAGTGGAAGCGGTCAGGTTGCGATACTCATAGGTAATGGCGATTGCACATTCAAGACACCTATTTACTATAATACCGGTGGAGAACCATGGGGAATTGATGTCGCAGATTTTGATGGAGATGGAATAAATGACCTTGCTGTGGTCAATCAATTTTCAAAATCCTTGACATTACTGAAAGGCAAAGCCAATGGCACCTTTCAATTAGATTTCAATTTAATCTGTTCTAAGACGCCTTTTGCTGTTGTTTCAGGAGATTTCACGGGCGATAGTAAGAAAGATATCGCTTTGATACTCAACGATAGTATGATAATTTTTGAGAACTCAACACAGTTTAAAGAAACAGGAATATTTTCAAATCCTGTTCATTACCAGGCAGGCCAAAATCCGAGAAGGGTTATTGCGGCAGATTTCAACAATGACGGTATTTTAGACCTTGCTTCGGCAAATCAAGGTTCAAACAGTGTTTCAATTCTTATTGGCAAAAATGATGGTACATTTTTCCCGGCGAAAAACTATGATTTTCCATCTGCTTTTGGATATGATTTTTATCCTGCTGACCTTGTTGCTGCTGATTTTAACAGGGACGGAAAGAATGATATAGCAGTTCCGAACAGGACCGGATACACCTACGGGGTTATGTTGAACAATGGAGATGGCACATTTACAGTGAATATTTATCCTTCAAAGGGTTTTCCCTATGATTCAATCAATTCAGAGGACTTTAACAGGGATGGAAAGCCAGATATTGTAATTGCTTGTAGCCATTATCCGAATGGCGGGTTTCTTGTTTTATATGGCAATGGTGATGGAACCTTTGGCAATGGGACTTTCCACCCACTGGCAAGCGCATGGAGAATTGCAGTTGGTGATGTTAACAAAAATGGAATCAATGACCTTGCGATAACATGTGCCTATACATCCGGTGTTTATCTTTATAATGGATTGAGCGGTGATTTTTTGTTTTACGATACCATTCCTTCTGGTAATGGTCCTGTTAGATCTCTATTTTCAGATTTTAATTCTGATGGTAATCAAGATATTGCTGTGTGTGATTGGTCTGACCAGAATATTTCTGTCTTCTTGGGAAACGGCCAGGGTGCATTTCATCCTGCGAGTGTATACCAGTTTGGAGACAATTCTAATCCTTATGATATTGTTTCTGCTGATTTTAACCGTGATGGAGCGCAGGATCTTGTTGTTGCAAGGGTTTCTTCATTAAATCTTGCACTTCTTGCTGGAAATAATGATGGTTCTTTCACACCTGCCGGAGAGTTTCCGGTTGAAGCCGGATATCCGCGCGCTGTTTGTACAGGTGATTTTGATAGAAACGGAACAATTGACATTGCAGTTGCAAGGGGAGAAAATGATGGAATTTCAGTATTCTATAATCTGCTGATAGAACAGGGAGACATTGGCGCTGATGGTGTTTTAGATATTTCAGATGTGATTTTATGTCTGCGTATGGCTATTTCTCTTCCTGTAAATATAAGGGGAACAGTTTATCAGGTACCATATCCAGCGTGGCTCATTAATAGGGCAGACCTGACAGGCGATGCATCTGTTGATATTTCAGATGTTATAAAGGTTCTGAGAAAGGCCATTGGTCTTGATTGAAAGGGGGAATTATGAGGGTCAGTGAAAAATGGATTGAAAATGGTCTGGAAATGCTGTCTGAGGAGTTTGGAGAAAATAGAGTAAAAAAAGCAATAGATGCTATAAAAAAATTTCAGATTGAAATTCCTGGATGGGCGCTTGGTACATTTGGAGGTGGAAGATTTGGCGGGTACATGTATCCAGGGGCTGCCAGAAACATTGAAGAGAAACTTGATGATGCTGCTTTTATCAATAAATTAACCGGAGTAACGAAAAGATTTGCCACTCATATGTTGTGGGATTTTTCAACTGATGGAATGGTTGCTGATTATAACATTGCGCAAAGGGTTGCAAGAGAGGCAAAGGATAGAGGACTTGAATTGGGTGCAGTTAATCCGACATATTTTCTTAAAGGTTCACACATGGGAAGTTTTACTTCTCCTGATGAAAAAACCCGGAACAGATACATAGAACAGACAGTTCTTGCCGGAAAAATTGCAAGAGATCTGTGTAATGGTGTTGTTACATTATGGTTTCCTGATGGTTCAATGTACCCCGGTCAGATTGACCTGGCAAAAGCATATGAAAGAATGAGGATGTGTCTTGAAAAATCCTATAAAAAAATGCCAGAGGATATTGTGATTTTGATAGAATACAAGGTTTTTGAACCAGGTACTTACAGTACCACAATTCCTGATTGGGGAACATCCTTTGCGCTGGCAAAGTCGCTCGGGAACAATGTTGGAGTGCTTATTGACCTGGGTCATCATCATCATGGGACAAACATTGAACAGATTGTTGCCATGATCATCTGTGAAAAAATGAAGGGTGGTTTTCATTTTAATACCAGATATGCTGCTGATGATGACCATTCTGTTGAGCCGAATCCAGAAATGGCAAGAATTTTCTATGAACTTGTCAAGGGAGATGTTGTGGTTAATTCTGATAAAAAGAAAAACTGGGCATATATGATTGACCAGTGTGGAGGAAGGGAAAACAGAATTCAGGCGCTTCTGCATTCAGTTGATTCTTTGCAACTATCACTTGCGAAAGCAATGCTTGTTCAGGCAGAAACACTTGCCGCTTATCAGGATTCTGATGATATTATTTTAGCCAATCGGTTATTTAATAATGCAATTATCAACGCTGATGTCAGACCCATTGTTGCAAAGGCAAGGATTGAACTCGGGGTGCCTGTTGACCCTGTGCAGGGATTCATAGAAAGCGGATATCAGAAGAAGATTGAAAGAGAGAGAAAAAACTGATTTTATTTTAAAAAAGAGCAGGCAAAATTTTAATATATAACGCTTTTAATTTTTTATTTGAATATTCTTCCTGTTTCCTGATACCAGAAGACAAAATCAAGATGCGAAACAGGAATGCCGATTTTTTTTGAAAATTGCTGTAGTTTTTTTTCTATTTCTAAATAATTTTTTTTAGAAAGTGAAACAGGAATATTTCCTATTATCCCGATCTTCTTCAGTTTTCTAAGAATGTGTCTGTCAAGGATTGCAAGGGTTCCTGATTCTCCAATATTACGGAGAAAATGTGTTGCTTCCTTCATTCCCAGTCCTTTGATATTTTTTAAGAGCCACTGTCTCTTTTCTTCAGGAGTATCTGATTGTGAGAGTGCATTCATAACCCAATCTATTTTAGTGTTTGCTTCAAGAATTCTTTTTGCTTTGGTTTTGTGAAACCTCACGCCTCGCAGGGCATTTTCTAATTTTACAATATCAATATTTTCATCTGATAGAATCCTGTCAATCTTTTCAATGCACGACCAGCATAATTCTGCCCTTGATTGAGGTGTGAGAAGACAGAAGCATAATTCTTTGAAAATTTCTTCTCTATCAAAATTACTCCGTTTTTTCTTGAATTCATTCAGTTTTTTGATTATTTTGCCCTTTATTTTTTGATAATCAATGATAATTGCATCAACCTCTTTTTTCTCAATTTTCATATGTTCTTGGTGTGTTATACATAGCCAAAAGATTTTCAAGCGGAATATCTGGCAGGAAATTCTGTGATGGACATACAAATATCTTTCTACCCTCAAAAATTTGTATTATTTTTCTCACCTCTTTTCTAACTTCTTCCGGACTTCCGTACGGAAGCAACCGCTGTGTGTCAATTCCACCGTGAAAACAGATTTTATCTTTGTATTTTTTTGCCAGTATTTCAATATTCATATTTTTTGCAGAAACCTGCACAGGATCCAGAATATCAACACCCATTTCAATAAAATCATCAATCAATTCAGAAACAGCACCGCAGGAATGAAACTGAACAAGATATCCATAACTTTTAATATGAGCAATCAATGTTGTAAATGCAGGTTTATAAAACTCTAAAAACATTTCACGACTTATGTAAAGTGAACTCTGAGTTCCAAAATCATCTTCAAGTGAGATTATATCGACTGCATTTCCTGTGTCTTTATGCAGTTTGTCAATAACATCAATCGCATATTCAAGTCCACAGCTAATGAGTTCATTTATAAGGTCAGGTCTTGCGGCATGATGCATCAGAGACAATTCATATCCAAAGAAGCTGTTTGCGCTGAGAAAGAAAGAACCAGGCCCATAGGTCAATATTGCATAATCAGGATGATTTTTTCTTGTCTTTATAATTGGACTGTTATCAATGAGATCATCAAGAGGTGGAATATCTTTTGAAAGTTTCCTGATTTCCTGTGTTGTTTCCACATTCTTCATAAACTGATTTTCTCTGCTGAACTTAACTTTACCAGGACCAGCAGTTGCCCTGATGACATCAGTATCAAGGTATTCAATCAATTCAAATTCATCCTTCAATTTCAACAGGGCAACATACTTACTGTCTCTTATACACATC
>JAOAAW010000213.1 GCA_026418655.1 bacterium
ATCTGTGTCATCATATTCCCATATGACAGGAATCACGCCTTTGTCAATCTGTTTTAGAAGGTGTGGGCAGTTTTCCGTAAAAAACATATCAGCCCAGAAAAGTGGAATTTTCCCATGTTTCTTAATGATATTCCAGACCCACTGGGTATGCTCAAGATAAAACCTTATCTTCCCCTTTTTCTCTACTTCTTTTCTGCATTCAGAACAAAATCCTAACTGATGGGTCTCATCCTGTCCAACATGAATAAATCTAATTTCTGAATGAAATTCGCAAATAATTTCAAGAAGGTTTTCAAGATATTTTCTTGCATGCGTTTTCAGTGGACATAGCTGTTGAGGATAATCTGGATTTTCAAAGAGGTCCTCTGTCCCTTTTATTCTTGAAAGATATTCAACATGACCGAAGGTTTGAACAAGGGGAATCCACTCAATTCCATTATCAGAAGCGATTTTGATCAGTTCCTTTAACTGCGGCTTTGTATATCTTTCAGATGAAGGAAATTGTTTTTTCAAAGGAAGAAATGGAAAACGATGTTCATATTCCACAAGCACTCCATTAATCCCCCAACGTGCGAGTGTCTTTATAAGAATTTTAAATCTTTCAAAGGGTATTTTAGGACCTTTTAGATCAATGTGAACAATTCTGTTTTCAATTGCAGGTTTACCCCTGACCCATTCAGCAAGATTTTTCATTTTAGATTTATTTCGTTTTCCCCTGGATTTAACAGAATTGAAAAAGGTCTCTTATTTCCAGCAACACATCTGATTTTTTTTGTTTCGCCTGAGATATTCTCGATTAAAAGATAAACAAGATTACCTTTTTTCATTTCTGCACTTACAATAAGACCATCTCCAGCATAAATTTTTTCAAATGAGACATCATTCCATTTCTTCCGTGATGGAACAAGAATTTTCAGGGTATCCTTTGAAAAACTGGCGCAAATTCCATTGATAGCCCAGACCATGGCAGCGTGTGCGGTTAGAAACCAGTTATTGAAAAGTTCTCCATGATAAAAAATTCTTTCCGGGATACCGCCGAAATAATTTGTGTATTTCGCGGCATTTTCAATTATCTTCATACAGAGAACATCTCCAGTGATTGCCAGAATTCTTGCAACATGCCAGTTTGCCCATGGAAACATTTTTTCAGCATATCTTGTAACACCATGGAAATTGTACATATCCAATTTCCTGTCATAGTTTTCCATCATTTTTTTGATTGTTGGATGAAGTGATGGATGATCAGGAAACAGCTCAAAAATCAGTGAGCCCCAGTGAGGAAGTTTCCCGCCTCTGAATGATTGCATCACACCATTTCCATCAACATTCATGTTCAATCCTGCGAATAGTTTTTCAATAATTGTATCAAGGCTTTTTATGGCTGGTTTTCTGTTCAATAAACCTAAGGCATCCCTGTATTCCATAAGGGCTTTCAGTGTAATTGCACATGTCCAGGTGTCATTAACCTTTTCTATTACTGTGGATTCATCGACACCCTCACATCTCTTCACAATAATATAATCGCCAGTATCCTGAAGAAACTTATCAGTGATGAAAAAAAGAAGACCTTCTGCAAAAGGAAAAAGTTTTTTCAAAAATTCAATGTCATTTGTATATCTGTAAAAGTTAAAAACCTGATGTGCCCACATGGCATTGTTGTGGATCTGTTTTGTCAAAAAACCATAGTCTGTAAACCTTTGTTTTTCAACGGTCCATTCAAGCCTGATGCCACTGGAATGATGGCACCTTGCCAGTTTTCTTCCTTCATTTTCGTATACTAAAAGATGTTCAAGTATATTTCTGGCTTCAGAAACATTACCGCATCCCAGCATTGCTTCAATCGCAAAGCAGGCATCCCAGAACATCACACCCTGCCATAGATACGGCATGATTCCCATTGGAAGAAAGCCAGATGGATGAAGGTTTGCCTTCATTATGTATCTGCCCGTGTCATAAATATGAGAGATTACAGGGTCAGGAATCTTTATGCTGGATGAACTGAAATACTTCTTCCAGTAGGATGTATGTTGATTATAAATATCCTTATAAGACAACGATTGACACTTTTTAAGAATACGTCTGGCTTCTTTTTCAAAATCAGGATGGTCCTCATTGTCAACCACAATGATGTATCTTGTGAAAGATTGTTTTTCTTGTATTCTGCAGGTTTTCAACACTGCTGTGTGTTCTATTCTTCCTGGGTATTCGTGTTTTGCATTTGCGGAGGGACAATCAAACCAGCTCAAACATATTCCTTTGATGTGTTGTTTTGAAAACTTGCACACAATCAGAGATTGCTCTGCTGCTATACTGAGAGAAAAACTATCCATCTTCACAGGCTGTGGATACATATCCAGTCTTAAATTTGATGGAGCATTGATGAAAAATTGAACTGAAGCACCTTTCTGTGGAGTTTTAGAAAACTCATAGTGCTCAACAAGGACATGGTTAGCAGTCAAAAAGGTTGTTATCCTGACCTCCATTTCCTGAAGTGATTGATTATCAATCTGGCTGTAAAATGTTGTAACTGTTGCTGTTTGCGGGTCAAAATATTGTCTGCAATTTTTTGGAACAATCATCTCATCGTTGATAAGAACATTTGAAGAGAATTCAAAAAGTGGAATAAGCCTGCCATATACAAGACCAGTATCATGAATTCTGCGGTCAGATTTATACCAACCACGACAGTACTGTTGGGGTAAAACACTTGAATAATCGTTGTTTTCCCACCAGCTATCACCTGAACCCAGGATATTAATCATGACTGCATCAACGCTATTTGCAAGATAGACAGGATAATATGGTCTGTCAGGAAAACAGATGCCATAGTCTGTTTTTTCAATGGTTTTCATTTTTTTTAATTATGGAAACAAGTCTGTGTATGGTTTTTTCCAGATCACGATTGATGAGCCGATAATCGTATTTTTGCATCAATATTTTCCGTTCACTTGAAGATTCCCTTAATCTTTTTTTGATATTTTCAGGTGTTTCTCCCCTTTTTTTAAGCCGATTTTCCTGTTCTTTAATAGAAGGTGGAAGAATTCCAATGAGTACTGCTTCAGGATATTTCTTTTTAATTTGAAGTGCACCCTGTGTATCAATGGTTAAAAGCACCATTTTATTTTTCTTCAGGTTTTCTTCAATAAATGATTTTGATGTTCCGTAATAATTACCATATACCTTTGCCCATTCAGCAAAAAAACCCTGTTTGATTTTCTTCCTAAATTCATATTCACTTATAAAGTGATAATCTTCGCTGTTTTTTTCATCAGCTCTTGGTGGCCTTGTGGTATAAGAAACAGAAACCGCTAAGTCCTGAAATTTGCTTTTAAGGGCATTGACAATCGTTGTTTTCCCTGTTCCTGATGGTGCTGAAAGAACAAAAATCTTAAACTTACGGAGTTGCTTTACCTTTTGTCTTGAGGTCATTGATCATGCGGGTTGCTATATCAAAAAAGGCAGTGTAATTGTCTCTAACAAATTCCCATTGTTTTATTGCTTTATCAATCTGGCCATTCTTCTCGTAAGCATGGGCAAGCACATCATCAACATAATCTGGATGTGGATACTTGGTTGCTTTTTCAAGATATTTGACTGCATTGGGATAATCTTTCCCCTTGTGATAATAGGTCCAGCCTAATTCAAAATAGATATCATATTTGTTAGCATTAAAAGGATAAGAAAGGCCCTTTTTTAGAAATTTTATTCCCTGTTCATACCAGTATCGCTTTTCTTCTTCTGTTTTTGCTTCAGCATAGATATTATATGCCATATGCC
>JAOAAW010000001.1 GCA_026418655.1 bacterium
GCCCAATTCTGCTGCAATAGGTTCTAAGGTGGCTGCGACTTTATACAAGATGAACATCATTGCTTCAAACATTGAGGACTTTAGAGAAAATGTTACGAGATTTTTGGTTATAGGGAAAACCGACTCGCCACCCAGTGGTGATGATAAAACATCAATCATGTTTTCAGTAAAGGACAGAGTAGGGGCACTTCACGATATGCTCCTGCCTTTCAAAAAGTTTGGCATTAATCTGACACGTATTGAATCCAGACCAACAAAGAGAAAAGCGTGGGAATATATTTTTTTCATAGATTTTACGGGTCATAAAACCGATGTAAATGTTTGCAAAGCGCTAAAAGAACTTGAAAAAGGTTGTATATTTATGAAAATTCTTGGTTCATATCCTAGGGGAGAAATAAATGGTTGATATTATTATAATGAACAGAGATACATCAGAAGAAAATATTAATGCGGTTATACAAAAGGTTAAAACACTCGGATACGATGTAATTGTTGCTAAAGGTACAGAAAAAATTATTATTGGAATTATAGGCGACACAAGAGAATTATCAGAAGAAATATTTATTTCAATGCCAGGGGTTGTTGAGACTATAGGTATTCTTAAAGGATATAAGCTTGTCAGCAGGGAATTTAAATCAGAGGATACGTCAATTTCTGTGGATAACGTTAAAATAGACAGTAACCATATTGTTGTTATTGCAGGTCCATGTTCTGTCGAAAGCAGAGAACAAATGTTTAAGACAGCGTCTTTCATAAAAGATTGTGGCGCAAGAATTTTACGTGGAGGCGCGTATAAGCCGAGAACTTCCCCCTATAGTTTTTCGGGGCTTAGAGAAGAAGGACTTGAAATACTGAAATATATAAAGAAAAGCGTTGGTATTCCAGTAATTACCGAGGTTCTTGCTCCGGAAGATATTGAAATGGTTGGTGAAGTCGCGGATATATTGCAGATAGGTGCAAGGAATATGTATAACTATCCACTCCTTGAAGCCGCAGGTAAATCTGGAAGGCCTGTTATGTTGAAAAGAGGATTTCAGGCAACAATTAGTGAGCTTTTAAGTTGTGCCGAATACATTTTGAAGGAAGGAAATTCTAATGTTATTCTATGCGAGCGAGGTATAAGAACATTTGATACACAATTCACAAGAAATTGTCTTGATTTAAATGCAGTACCTGTTCTGAAAAAGGAAACACATCTTCCTGTTTTTGTTGACCCGAGCCATGGTACCGGGAAGCGTGATCTTGTTATTCCAATGTCAAAAGCTGCTATTGCCGCGGGAACAGATGGATTGATAATAGAAGTTCATCCAGAACCAGAGAAAGCATTATCTGATGGGTTCCAATCCCTGACTTTTGATCTCTTTAAAGAGCTTATGAAAGAAATCAGGCCTTTTGCCACACTTGCTGGAAAATCTATTTAAAACACAAGGATTTAAAAAATGAATTTGATTGAGAAATGGAAGTTGCTTGTTGATGAATGTGTAAATCCAGCCGAATATCCATTTCCCGGTGAATGGATATCATTAGGAAAAGGATATCCTGTGAGGGGGATTGGTGGATGGGAGACCCCCATAATTGCTCATGAAATTGCAGAATATGACGTTGAAAGGGCAAAGCATTTAATGGTTCTGTATATTAATTGTTGTTTAAGAGAAGATGGTATGTTGGCTGCCAGGGTTATTGCAAAATCTGACCCTATTTATGAATTAACAGAAAAAGGTAGAATCTACAGATACAGTCATTCGCCAATTTGGTTATTTGTAGCAAAGAAGATTCTTGATAAAAAATGGGATGAAAAATTTGCTTTATTCTGTTTGGAATCCGGTTTAAAAAATTTGAAATGGTGGGAAGAAAACAGAAAGGATAGGATAGGACTTTTCTGGTATATGGATAGTTTTCCTGATGAAAAGGATTCTCCGGAGTCAGGTTATGAAAATTCCCCACGCTGGGATTTTACAGAACTTGGACCGTTTCCCTGCATTGACCTCAGTTGTCAGATACTTTTTTATCTGGAAAACTTGATTTTTCTTGCAGTGACTCTTAATAAACGTGATGTGGAGATTAAACTAAAAGTTTCTCATGATGAATTAAAACGTATTATGCTTCGATATTTCTGGGATGAAATTACAGGTATATTCTGTGATTATGAACTAACTGGTATAAATACAAAGAAAACAACTGCATCGTTCTGGTCGATTGTAAGTGGACTTGCTTTGGATGAGGATATTGAAAGAATGGTTCCTTTGCTGCAGGATTCTTCAGAATTCGGTGCACCTATGGGATTGCCTGCTGTTTCACTTTCAGAACCTAAATTTGAACTTGATTCATGGCGAGGTTGTTTATTTCCTTCAGAAGTTTTCTGGATTTCTTTAGGCCTTCAAAGATATAAGCTTTATGATATTGCTGCGAGCATCGCCCAAAAATGTCTCGAAAATATATCTAGAGTTTATAAAAATACAGGTAGGTTCTGGGAATTTTATAATCCATTAAATGGAGACATTTCAAGGTTGAAAAGAAAAAAAACCTCTAATGGGCCGTTTCCTGACTGTCTTGGTTCAGTTCCTGTGATAAGTCTTGAAAAAATTATAGCAGGAGAAAAAATATGTTAAGAAAAATTAAATTTTTTCTACCAGCAAGAGTGGTATTTGGACGAGGAAGTATTGAGGAATTTCTCCCCTACGTGCGGTCTATAGGGAAAAAGCCATTAGTAACAACAGGCAGGAGATTTGCCAGAGAGTCGGGATTACTTGACACGATCTGTAAATTACTAAAAAGCCTTGATATCAATTTTAGAATCTTTGAAGGTGTGTCTCCTGAACCCACAGTTGATGATTGTATAAAGGTTGCAAATGCTGGGAAAAATTTCAATGCGGACGTTATAGTTGCTTTAGGTGGGGGGAGTGTTATTGATGTTAGTAAAGCGGCAGCAGTTTTGATTAGAAACCCAGGTGATATGCAAGATTATTTTGGAGAAGAGAGATTCTCTTCCGAACCTTTACCCGTTGTGGCTATACCAACTACTTGTGGTAGTGGCAGTGAAGTCACAAGATATGCTGTTATAATTGATCCACAAGCAAATACAAAAAGAACAGTTTCCTCTGAACGGATTATTCCTAAACTTGCCATTCTTGATCCTTTGGTTCTTGAAACCTTACCATCTTCGCTTATGGCAGGCACAGCTATGGATGGGCTATGTCATGCCATAGAAGGATTTTTGTCCAATAAAGCCAATCATCTTACAAAAATATTTTCAAGAGAATCTATCAACCTAATAATGGATAATATTATTGGAGCAGTAACGGATAGAATTTTCGAAAAGATTGAGATGGTTTTTTTGGGTTCCCTCTATGCTGGTTTTGTTATTAATCATACTGGGACGATTTTTATTCATGGTATGGCTTATGGTCTTGCGATAAAGTATGGTATACATCATGGTACTGCAAATGCTTTATGTTTACCCTATGCTCTGAAATTTTTAAAAGAACATGGATATTCAAACGAAATAGAGGAAATTGAAAGAATTTTGGAAATAGATAAACTTTTTGATTTGTATAAAAAAATAGGCATTCCTTCAAATTTGAATAAGATTGGAATTACAAAAAATGATGTTTTTATACTTTCCGAAATGGCAGTAAAAGGATGTGAACGATCATTTAGAAACATGAAGACAACTTTTGACAGAGATGATTTTGTAAAAATTTTCTCAAGTATGTTATGAAGTTACGAACTTAATAATTTCATATATGCTTATCCAGAATATTGATACTTTCAGAAAGAAAGATAGTTTTTCATGTGTTATTGGGATAGGAAAATTTGATGGTTTTCACATTGCTCACCAAAGAATTATTAAAAATATATTGAGAATTTCAAGTGAGATTAAATCTACTCCAGCTGTTTTTACGATTAGGAATTATCCATCGGTTTACGTGTTGACGGAGTGGGATCAAAAAATTAAGATGTTCAAAAACAGTGGAATTAAGCTTTGTTTATGGGCAGATTTTAACAATATATCCAGGATGTCTCATATGGAATTTCTTGAAAGGTTATATTCTGTCTCCAATTTTAAGGTTATCTGTGTAGGTGCCAACTTCAGATTTGGTCATAATCGTCTCGGAAACATTGCTTTTGTTAGGCAATGGGCAAGAAAAAAGGGTATATCTGTTCATGTTGTAAAGCCTGTAATTTTTGATGGAGAGGTTGTTAGTAGTACCCGGATAAAGAAATTGATTTTAGAGTCGGAGTTTATAAAGGCGAAGAAAATGCTTGGAAGGTGGTATGTTATCGAAGGAGTTTGCATACAAGGGCATGGAATGGGCAGAAAAATAGGATTTCCAACGATAAATCTTGAGCTAAAAAATAAAAATATTCCTCTTGCGCATGGTATATATGCCTGTATTGCAAAAGAGAAAGATAAACTTTATAAGGCTGTTTTGTTTTATGGAAGATCCAGTACTTTTGGTTTACCTGTTTCATTTGAGATACATATTTTGGATTCAAAATTGAACAATGCGAGTGGTAGAACTTTTTCTGTTATTCCAGTAAAAAGGATTAGAAATGTTAGAAAATTTAAAAGTGTTTGCGGGCTTGCAAAAAGAATAAAAATGGATATAATAGAAGCGAGTGAACTTTTGGGGTCGCTTAACTTGACTAAATTTTTAAAAAATTGTAGTATTTGATGCCCTACCGCAGGAAAGTTTATCAAAGGAGGGGAGAGAAAAATGGCAAAATATGTATATTTTTTTGGTGGTGGCAAGGCGGATGGTAATGAAAGTATGAAAGAACTACTCGGGGGTAAGGGCGCTAATCTTGCTGAAATGGCAGGTCATCCTGATTTGCGTCTACCTGTGCCTCCTGGTTTCACAATAACCACTGAGGTTTGCACATATTTTTACAAGCATACGAGAACCTATCCTAGAACATTGAAAAAAGAGATTCTATCTGCCCTAAAAAAAGTTGAAAAGCTCATGGGTAGATCATTTGGGGATCCTGATAATCCATTACTGGTATCTGTTAGATCCGGTGCAAGAAGATCAATGCCAGGTATGATGGAAACAGTCCTTAATATCGGATTGACAGAAAAGACACTTCCAGGTTTGATAAAGCAGAGCGGAGGAAACGAAAGATTCGCTTATGACGCGTACAGAAGATTAATCATGATGTATGCAGATGTTGTTATGGAAAAAGCAGAAGGAATTGAACCAGAAGACGGAAAGGGAATAAGAAAATTGATGGATGAGAAACTTGAAGAACTCAAGAGGCAGAAAAACTATAAAAGTGATACAGATTTGACGGTGGAGGATCTTAAATTTCTTGTGCAAGAGTTTAAAAATATTGTGAAGCAAAGATTTGGCAGAGACTTTCCAGATGACCCAATGGAACAACTGTGGGGTGGAATCGGTGCAGTTTTTGCTTCCTGGAATGGTAAGCGCGCGGTCGAGTACAGACGAATAGAAAAAATACCCGATGATTGGGGAACTGCAGTGAATGTACAGGCTATGGTTTTTGGAAATATGGGAGATGATTCTGCAACAGGTGTTGCTTTTACAAGAAATCCTGGAACAGGAGAACATCATTTCTATGGTGAATATCTTATAAATGCCCAGGGAGAGGATGTTGTTGCTGGTATAAGAACACCAGCACCTATCAATGAATACTCAAAAAATGAGCAAAGCAAGCATTTACCAACACTTGAATCATTAATGCCGGATGTTTACAAACAACTTGATAAAATTCAAAGAAAATTGGAAAAACATTACAGGGATATGCAGGACATTGAGTTTACCATTGAGAAGGGAAGACTTTTTATACTGCAGTGCAGGGTTGGAAAAAGAAATGGTGTGGCCGCTGTCAGGATGGCGGCTGATATGTACAAAGAAAGACTTATTGACGCAGAAACAGCAGTAATGAGGGTATCACCATCACAACTGGTAGAATTGCTTTTGCCGATGCTTGATCCGAAGGTAGAGGCAACAACAAAACCAATAGCAAAAGGACTTCCTGCAGGACCCGGGGGAGCAAGAGGTAGAGTTGTTTTTACATCAAAAGACGCTGTCGAATGGGCGCAGAAAGGAGAGAAAGTTATTCTGGTGAGAGAAGAGACCTCTCCTGAAGATGTAGATGGTATGCATAAAGCGCAAGCGATTCTTACAAGTAAGGGTGGTATGACTTCACATGCAGCTCTTGTTGCAAGGGGATGGGGTAAATGCTGTATTGTGGGTTGTTCTGATATTGAAATATCCTCTGATAACAAATCATTTCGTACAAAAGATGGTACTGTAATTAGAGAAGGGGATTGGATCTCTTTGAATGGTACAAAAGGTCTTGTTTACGAAGGTAGTTTACCCCTTGTAGATGTGGATTTAGAACATAATGAATCTTATAAGGAATTTATGAAGATTGTGGATAAGGTTAGAAAATTGAAAGTACGCGCTAATGCAGACACTCCTGAAGATGCCCGGAAAGCACTGAAATTCGGCGCAGAAGGTATAGGACTTTTCAGAACCGAACATATGTTTTATGGTGAAGGGAGCGATAAACCATTATTCTTACTCAGAAAGATGATTATGAGCAAAACCTCTGAAGAAAGAAGGGCTGCTCTTAACGAGTTATTTCCTTTTATGAAGAATGATATAAAGGCAACACTTGAGGTGATGAATGGTTATCCTGTGACAATAAGACTTCTTGATCCACCCCTACATGAATTTGTACCACATGACGAAGAAAAACTTCTAGCACTTGGAAAAGAATTGGGTGTAGATGTGGAAGAACTAAGGAAAAGAGCTGATTTATTAAGGGAAACTAATCCAATGTTAGGCCACAGAGGAGTGAGATTGGGGATTACTTATCCCGAAATATCTGAGATGCAGTTCAGGGCAATTCTTGAGGCAGCTGGGGAGTTGATTATATCAGGAAAAAAAGCATTACCTGAAATTATGA
>JAOAAW010000020.1 GCA_026418655.1 bacterium
CTTTTTCTTAGATAAGCAGTACCTATGATTGCTATATTGTTACTCTCTGTACCACCTGATGTAAAAATTATTTCTTCAGGTGAAGCATCAAGTAATCCTGCCACCTGTCTTCTCGCATTTTCAATAGCTTGTTTTGCTTGCTGGGAAGGTGCGTATATTGATGAAGGATTAAAAAATTGTTCAGTAAACCATTTTTTCATCTCTTCAAAAACAGCCGTATCACAAGGTGTCGTAGCATTATGATCAAGATATATCATAGTAGTATCCTTGAATCCTTTCGTTTCAGAATTTAATTTTTATTGCTCGCACCATGCAACCTTTAACGCAGAGCATGCACGTTATACATTTCTCATAGTCAAACATAACCTTTTTGGTTTCCTTGTCATAATAAAATGCATTTGTTGGACACAAACCAATACATACACCGCAATGTGTACAAATTTTTTCATCTTTTATAATGTCCTGTTTTAATCTCTGAAGAATAACATTTTGATTTTTTAAATCTTTCAGTGCCTGTTTAACAACATCTTCCTCGCCTGTAAATATAACAACCATCACTCCTTCCTTTTGTGGAAGTACCTGTGCCTGAAGAATATTGAATTCTATATCATATTTTCTTACAAGTGTAGAAATTGTAGGTTTATCTACAAGTTCTCTTGGAAATTTAAGTACAACCCTCTCGCTTATTTTCATTGGATTTTCTCCTTTATTTCTAAACCTTTCATTTTTATTCCAGATTCCTTACCTGGTAATTTTGCCACCGGTTTTGTAAGAGCAAACCTACCTGATAAAATCCAATTCTTGAGAATTCCTGCAATTTTTCTTGCCATAAAGAAACTTGAAAGAGCACCAACAGGAATTTGCTGTTTTCCTATCTTAATACTCCCGGAAAATAATTCTGCATAGGTTACTTCACAGATTACATCAGGTTTTCTTTCAGGATAACTTTTACTGTAATCAACGACAGGAGCAAACATTTTTTCAGCAGGTATACCACACCAGAATGCAATCTTTTCATCTAACACAGGGATAGGAATACCTATTCCAACAACAAGGGTAACACCGTATCCGACAAAAGATGCACCACGCAAAAATTCACCATGCATCTGTTTCAGATCTCCTATTACAGCAAGGGTTCCTGCTGGTCTTTTTGGAATTCCTTCCCGGGTTCTTTCCACAGATGGATTATGCTGCGTTCCATGCCAGGCTACATATCCAACACCACCGCAGAGAAATATCTTTGTTCCGATTCCAATAGTATGATATTCTGGGTCTCTCAAAAGTGGAGACAGTATCCCTGCAGAACAAAAATTTGCATTTCCAAGGTTTGGTTTCAGTATACCCATATAGGTGTAAAGCATCCTGTCAGAAGTATTCACAGCAACATTATAGTTCTGATAACAATTGCGCGGATTGAATAAAATTGCCTCATTGATATCCTTTAACGAAAAGTAGGTTTTTATCTCCTTCCTTGGATAGCAATCGGTTCCATAAGCGGTTGCTTCAAGAAGAATATTCCGTCCATTGACAAGTTCCTCAATCACATACCCGCCACCATAACTGAAATCACCGGGATAATAACGATTCCCCGGATCATTTTGCGGAATAGCGGTTGCACCCAGATAAACATCAACTGCTGCAAGCCCTGTATAGGCGGGTACTCCATTAAGAAAACAGACACCACCACCCAGTTTTATCCTTGGTGCAGGATGACCAAAATTCAGATAAACACTGCTTGAACACATTGGCCCAAATGTCCCTGTTGTAACCACATCCACTTCTTTTGCTGCCTTTGTTTCGCCCTTTTTCCTCACAATTTCTAACATTTCCTCAGCAGTAACAACAACCGCCTGACCTTTCTTTATTTTTTCATTGATTTCATCTATTGTTTTCATTTCACCTCCGGTGCCTATTTCTAAATTGAAAAGAAGATTGGTCTGTCGCCCCTGTTAATTTTCTGTTGTGCTTCTATAAAATCATCCAGTGTTATGCTTTTCAGAACTTCTGTTATTTTACCATTCAATTTGTCCCAAACAATTCTTGCTCCACATTCTTCAGCTCTTGAACAAAAACGGACATCTTTTATACATTCAAGCCCACTTATACCCTCCAGCGCATCAATGATATCATAAAGTGTAATCTCTTTTGGTTCCTTTGCAAGCAGATAACCGCCTTTCTTTGCTTTTATCTTCCTTAAAATGCCCTTTGTTTTCAACCTGGTAAAGATGTGATCTAGATATTTAAGAGATAAATCTTGTTTTTTGCTGATATCCTTAAGCAACACAGGACCGCTACTCATTCCTATTTCTATAAGAGCCCTCACACCATATCTCACTCTGGTAGTCAAAAACATTTTCTTCACCCGAATTCTACTTATTCAATGTTATTAGTATAATATCTTTAGAAAATCTGTCAAATAAGAACCCGTGGATGATTTATTGAATGGTGTATTTTTCTGATAAAATGGAAACTATCATAGTTGTCATACTCAAAATTTTGACTTCTTTTTAAAAAAAGGATGTGCCCTAATAAGGGAAAAAATGAAAATCGGGGTTCTTTCAATGTCATTTTATTTACGAAAAAACCATTTGAAGGTGTTTTGAATTTTGCGGCATAAAAAGATTTAATAACAGGTAAAGATATCTTTCACAGTTCATTGCGTAACTTGTAAATCTATTGAACCTGATTTAAAATAAGTGGGATGGAAATACTGATAAAAAATATAAGAATAATTGACCCTTGCACCAGAATAGATGGTATCAGAGATGTTCTTGTCTCAGGCATTACCTTATCTAAAATTGCTAAAAAAATCAACAAAAAAATCTCCAAAACCATAGATGGTTCAGGACTCTGGCTAATCCCTGGACTAATTGATATGCACTGCCATCTTCGAGAACCAGGGAACGAAGAAGAAGAAACCATTCAATCAGGAAGTATTTCTGCTAGCGCCGGCGGTTTCACCACTATATGCTGCATGCCAAATACTGAACCTCCAATAGATAACAAGGTAGTTGCTGGCTATATTTTTGAAAAGGCACGAAAAGCACCAATAAAAGTACTTCCATATGGAACAATCACTTCAGGAAGAAAAGGGACATCCCTTGCACCAATGGGTGAACTTACACAAGCAGGTGTTGTAGGTTTTTCTGACGATGGAAATTGTGTAATGGATAGTTTAATATTCAGAAGGGCTCTTGAGTATAGCAAGACATGGGGGAAGGTTATTATTTCACATAGTGAAGACCAAATTTTATCAAAAAATGGTGTTATGAATGAAGGTGTTCTTTCCACAAAACTCGGGCTCAGAGGGATCCCGGCTGAAGCAGAACACATTATGGTTTACAGGGATATATCCCTTGCCCAACTAACTGGTGCAAGACTTCATCTTGCTCATCTTTCAACAAGAAAATCTGTTGAACTTGTTAAAGAAGCAAAAAAAAGATTCAAAAATATCACATGCGAAGTTACCGTTCATCATCTTGTACTGACAGAAGATGCACTTGCCAATTATGACGCGAATGCAAAGGTAAATCCACCATTGAGAACACAGGAAGACATAAAGACACTCATTGAGGG
>JAOAAW010000025.1 GCA_026418655.1 bacterium
TCGGCAGCGTCAGATGTGTATAAGAGACAGAGATAAGATATCCCTTCTTGCATCAGCGATATTCCAGGGCTTGATGAAGATGTCATGCTTCTGAACCCGGCAGCTGCAGCACCAAATACCATGTTGATGGAAGATGTTTCACTCTCTGCTTGAATGAATATCCCACCTTCTTCTTCCATTCTTTCGCTCATGTATTCAGGAAACCTATTCTGTGGCGTGATGGGATATCCAGCATAAAACATACAACCAGCAGAGATAGCTCCCTCTGCGGAAGCCTCACAACCACTAAGAAGTTTTAGCCTCATTTTTTCTGAACCCATGAGCCATCAGGGTTTTGATACCATTCGCCTGGTTTTACGTTTTTTAACTTTGTCTTTGCAAAAATGTCTTTGAATGTTTGGCGTTGTTCAGGAGACACATTATTGATCCTGTATATTTCTTCAAGAATTATGTTTCTCTGTTTATTTTCATTCTGCACAATTTCCTTTACTCTTTTTGCGAGTTCAGGGTCCTTCGGCTGATTTACTATTCCCACTTGATATTCTGTGGTTTCGCCTATATATCCTGCCTTTTTATATTCAGCAAGTTCATCTGCCCATGACTTAATCTGATTTATTGCTTCTTTTATTTTCGGAGAATCTGTCTTTATATCAGAAGAAATGGATGATTCCTGAGCAAAGGCAGGCATCACAAAGAAATTCGTTATTGAACAAAGGACATTGTGCGGACTTGTTCGGGATTCAAGCATCTTTTCAATATCTTCTGCTGCTTTCTTAATTTTTTCTTCAGGAAAGGTGACATAAATTGTCACCATTGCACATCCTGCAAGAAAACACGCCAGGCCAATCATCATAAAATATTTCCTTCTTTTCATAGACCACCCCCGTTATTTGGAAATTTTTGCAATATTATATTATTATAATATAATTCCGGTTGTACTATAAAACAAACGCCAGAGGATATTTATGAAACAGAAAAAAAACACAACATTTTCCGGAAGAATTTTATCATTGATTGGGAATACTCCACTTGTTCAGCTTCAAAATATCACCGAAAAGAAAAACGCACAGATATTCGCCAAACTCGAAATGTTTAATCCTGGAGGAAGCATTAAAGATAGAATTGCCCTTGCAATGATTGAAGACGCTGAAAGAAAAGGTATATTGAAAAAAAATGGAGTGGTGATTGAACCAACAAGTGGAAATACAGGTATAGGGCTTGCTATGGTCTGCGCAGTGAAAAAGTATAGATGCATATTAACAATGCCTGAGTCAATGAATCTGGAAAGAAGGGCTATCCTTAAATTCTTTGGCGCTGAACTTGTTTTAACCGATGCTTCCGAAGGAATGAAAGGTGCGATAGCAGCAGCGGAAAGGTTGTACGGGGAAATACCGGGTGCTTTTATGCCCATGCAGTTTAAAAATCCTGCCAATCCAGAAATACACAGAAGAACTACCGCTATTGAGATTATAGAAGCCCTTCCTGATATTACAGCATTTGTTGCAGGGGTTGGTACAGGAGGGACAATTACAGGAGTTGGAGAAGTCTTGAAAAAGTATAACCCTAATATAAAAATTTTTGCAGTTGAGCCAGCAAAATCTCCGGTCCTTTCTGGTGGCAAACCTGGTCTGCACAAAATTATGGGAATTGGTGCTGGTTTTATTCCCGATGTTTTGAATACCAATATTATTGATGAAGTAATTACAGTTGAAGATAATGATGCCTATCAGATGGCTAAGATGCTCGCGCAGAAAGAAGGGATTTTTGCCGGAATTTCATCCGGTGCAGCATGTTATGCTGCCATAAAAATATCAGAGAAACTTAAAAAAACAGACAGGGTAGTTGTGATATTTCCTGATACAGGAGAAAGATATCTAAGTTTGGTGAGAGAATTTGAAAGATGAACAAAGGAATAAAATGAAAGGATTAAAAGTTTTTGGTTTATTTGCTCTATGTTTGGTGGTGGTTACCTCATCTTTGGGTGATAATAATTTTTATAACAGCACGATTTTTGTTGAACAAAATTGCTCACAAAAAATAAAAGATATTGCAAGTGAGCTTATATTATGGCTGAAGAAGGGTACAGGAAAAGATTTTACAATCACATCACAGCAGGTTGAGGGTGGAATTTTCATACTGAACAAAGATTCACAGCTTTTGCCTGAAATAATAAAGAAAGCGCTGCAGGGGAAAAGGAAGGAGGCATTTTCTATCTATTCGCAGGGCAATAAATTGTTTATAACAGGCAATTCTGATATAGCAATACAATATGGCATTTACAGGTATCTTGACGTGCTTGGCTACAGATGGTTCTTCCCTGGAGAAAGCTGGACAATTGTGCCTCAGCTAAAGAAAATTGATGTAAATATGAATCTTATTGACCAGCCTATTTTTGTACAGAGAGATTTCTTTGGCACTGGTGGATTCGGAGGTCGGCTTCCAATTGACCCTGAAATGAAACTTCAGAAAAAATGGGAGGAGTGGAAAAAAAGAAATTATCTCGGTGGTGAAATAAGAATCAGTGGACATGCAGGAGAATCGTTTAATTCAGCAAATAAAAGTGTTCTTCTGGAACATCCTGAGTATCTCGCAGAAATAGACGGAATAAGACAGCCATGGACACCAGGTACAAAACCCTGTTATTCGAATCCTGGACTGATAGAGCTTTATATTAAGGACAGATTGAATCAACTTAAAAGACAGATTGATGCAGATCCTGATGGACCAGGTTCATTTGCGGTCAGTGTTGAACCATCTGATGGTGGTGGACATTGCCAGTGTTCAGAATGCAAAAAAATAGGGTCTGTCAGTGATAGGGTTTTTTCTCTTGCCAATCATGTTGCAAGACAAGTGGCAAAAAAATTTCCTGGAAAATATGTAAGCCTTCTTGCTTATAATGAGCATGCAGCAGTTCCAGAGATTGAACTAGAACCAAATGTTTATGTTGTGGTTGTTCCCTATGGTTTTCAAAGGACTGGTTATTCTGGTGATGAACTGATTGAGTTGTGGGGTAAAAAGACAAAATTTTTTGGTGTTTATGATTACTGGTCCATACCTGACTGGAATAATGATATACCGGATTTCAATTACCTTGAAACTCCTGCAAAAAAGATTAGATTCTGGAAGAAAAGTAATGTTGCTGCATATCTTTCTGAGAGTACATACAGCAGTGGTGCCATGGGTATAGCATGGTATCTTTCTTCAAGGCTTTTGTGGAATCCTGATGTAGATGAGAAAAAAATACTTGATGATTTTTACTCAAAGGCATTTGGAGAAGCCAGGATACCAATGCAGAGAATGCTTGAAAGATGGTCAAAGTCTTTCAGATTGACTGATCATGAACTTGCTTTATCCTTCAGGGATGTTGCTGAGGCTGATAAACTTGCAAAAAAACCTGATATTAAGGAAAGAATAAATGATTACAAAAGATATATCCAGTACCTTGCACTGTTTTATGAGTATCAGAACGCAAAGCCAACAACTCCTGAAAGGAAACAGGCAGTCAGAGACCTGCTTGATTTTATGTGGCGAATTTATGATTCTACAATGGTTCATGTTTACAGAATGCACCAGTTGATTGTTAACAGATATGAAAGAGACGAAGAACTACGACAGGAGTGGGATTTTAAAAACAAAGAAAAATGGGAAAGTATAACACCCGTTTCCAGCGAAGAACTTGATGAAATGGTGAAACAGGGTATTGAAAAATATAAGCCCTATGATTTTGAACATAAAACATTCAAAACAGATAATCTGGTTCCTGTTGTCAGGAATATTAAACCCTCTGCCGAACCAAAGCTTATTTCAACCCACCAATTCTGGGGAACGCATAACTTCAAATTCTTTGTGCCTGAAAATATTGATGAAATAATACTGAAAATGAAAATTGGTAAAAAGGAAAATCATCCTGGGGATAGAGTGGTTGTTGTTGACCCTGAAGGGAAAGTTTTGTTCAATGAATTTATAGCGCCTGATGGAGATGTGCATGATATTAAAATTCAGACACAAAAAAAGGGCATCTATTCCATGACTGTTTCTGACCAGAAGATCGCATTTTCGATTATGTTTCCTGACTGGCTGCCTTTTGTCGTGACTGACTATATTGTAATTTCTGACTGGCAGACAAAGGTTTATTTTTATGTACCTTCTGGCACAAAACGGCTGGCGATGTATTGTGAAAGTGTGGTACCCGTGAAAATTTTTGATGGAGATGGGAAAGAGGTAAAATATCAGGGCACTAAAGTAATTGTTGCTGATGTGCCTGCCGGTCAGGATGGAAAGATATGGACACTCTCCCATCACAAACTATACACACCTTCACCGGCGATGTTTAATGTCCCAAATGTCTTTGGTTTCAGTAAAGAAACCATGATGATACCCGCAGAATGCCAGAAATGATTTAGCCGGTGACTTCTTTAAGTTCTACAGGCCTTTTCTCTTTCTCGCTTATAAGAGATGCTTCCATAAAGGCGACTATTTCAAGTGTTTCTTCAATGGAAAACGGCGGTTTACCTGACTGGAAAAATTTCATAATTTCTTTTATCAGCATTGAGTACATCGGAATATCTGGATTATAAGTTGTGTATCTGATTTTTTTATCTCCAAAAACAGTAAAGCCATAGGATGGCAATCCCTGTTTGATACCCCTGTAGATTCCAACTCTTCCATCTTTCCACAAACCGACCGCTATATCAGCTGCTTCTGAACAAACAACCTCAACAGTTTTACAACCTGTTTTCATCACTGAAAAAAGTATTTCAATACCATGGATCCCATACCAGAAAAATCCCGGCATTACATCTACCCTGCCTTCTGATGAAAAGGCATCACAACCGAAAATCTTACCAATTTCAGGGTCATTTCTAACCTCAGAGATATTGGCATCAAACCTTAAGGGTGAACACGAAAATATGGGGCAATTATATTTATCAGCCATTTCAACGATTTTTGCCGCATCAGAATAACTTGCAGTAAATGGCTTGTCAACAAAGACTGGTTTTCTTGCTTTTAATACAGGTTCTGCCTCTTTGAGATGTCTCCTTCCATCAACACTCTCAAGTAATACCGCATCAACAACTTCAAGCATTTCTTCAATGGTATCATAAAGTTTCACATTGTATTTTTCAACCAGTTCTTTTTTGAACCCTTCTACACGATTATAGCTTAAATCAAAATCCTTGCTAAATGTTGGCACGCCTGCAATGACCTTACCGCCCGGTACATGAAAAGGGTCTGAAGCGTCATTTATGACTTTTGTGAAAGAAGGAACATGTG
>JAOAAW010000077.1 GCA_026418655.1 bacterium
AATGATACCCATTGATGTGAACATAGCACTTGTTTTTCATTCGTTGCATTGCGTAATGAAGGCCAGTAATAGCAATATCAATGTACTGATTTTCTTTTTTCCATGGAAAATCAATCGTTTCATCAATAGTTTTGCCGACAGGTTCTATCCAGGATGTATCTGCACCAAATTTAAGTGAGCCAATTATCATTGCAGCAAACATACCCGAACCGTATCTGAGGCCAAAAGCTGGAATTGAATCATCAGGATACTCTGCTCTGAATTTAAATAATCTCTCATTTCTTTCGCACATTAATTTAGGAAGTGCAAGGACATCTTTTTTAAAATCAAATTCCTCAAGCGGTGGAATCGGTACTGTTTTTATTATTTCTTCCTCTTCTGGTAGATAGGTGTATATCAGACATCCTTTTTTTGCGGATTGAATTTTTTTATGTCTTTCTATGGTTTCCTCAAAATTTTTTTTAAACTCAAATGAATTAATACTTTCCATTTTTGTCCCTTCTTAGTTCATTCAAAATTGCAACATAAACAGAGGCACTCCATTGATAGTCAGAAATGGTTCTTGTCCATCCTTTTTTCCCAAGCCAATCTTTTCTTGGAAGTTGTTTTGGTGGTATTTTGTTATCCGGGTCATAAAACTCAAAAATTGAGCCTTTCTTGATATACCATTTTTCCACATTAATTTTTATTTTTTGTGCAAGCTGTTCTGCAAGTGTTTTAAAACCGTATCTTAATAAACCTTTGTAGATCATGAAATTGAAGTTTAGCCATACTCCTCCTCTCCACATATCCTTGCAGAAAGATTTTTCATCTTTAGACACAGAGGGTAAAGGAAAATCTGTCCAGAACAGATTTTTTTCCTTGATTTTCTTTATCAATATTCTTGCTTTGTCGTGCTGTGGTATACCGGCAAAAAGTGGTAATAAAGACGCCGGTGTCTTAATCTTTATAAAATTGCCATTCTGTCTTTTGTCATAAAAAAAACCATCCTTTTCATTCCATAAAAAAGTGTCAACCATTTTCTTCTTTTCGTTTGCTAGTACCTTCCAGATTAAAGATTCTTGTTCTCTCTTCAAAATTTCTGCAATTTTTGAAAGATGCTCCATTTCATTTATTGCATAGCAATTCAGGTCAATAGCAGCAACTGGTTCATCGGGTTTTATTTCATCAAATCTCGGTGAATTATCCATTCCGCATTCACCACATTTGGAAACATCGTTTTCATCAACTACCCATTCTAAAAGACCGTCCTTATCCCTATCTCTGTTTTTGTATAACCAGTTAATGTATTTTGAAATAGAAATATAAAGAGTTTCAAGGAAATCTTTATTGCCCGTTTTTTTAAAGAGTTCGTATCCTGCCCAGGCAAATAATGGTGGTTGTGTCAAGTTTTCATAGACTCTGCCCTTTTCAGGATTCATTGTTATTGAAATAAAACCGTCTTCCCTCTGACAAGATATCACAGCTGAAAGTGTATTTTCGGCAAGATGTGAGGAGATGAAGAAATTTCCAAAAGTGTGAAAAGCAGAGTCCCAGAACCACATGTATTTGTGCGGCCATCTGTCTGGGGTTGTCCAGATGTGTTTAATTTTTCCTTGTGCGCTTTCACAATTTACTTTCATTATAGAAATTGCCTTAAGGTATGTTCTTTCTTCAATTTCATTTTTAAACTTTGGTAGATGAACCTTTTCAAAAAATTTCAATTTTCTGTTCACTTCCTTTGTAATGGAAAGTTTCTCTAATTGTGAAATTGATCTTTTTGTGGCATTTTCTTGACTTTCCGGGTCATAGACAAGAAAAAATTTTTTTTTCTTGGGGTCTATTGTCAAAATTATAACTCCCTCTTGTACGAATAAGGAAAAGACCTGGTACTTTCTAATTGCAGATCGTTTTGAATGTTTAAGGAATGGGATGAAGGTTTCTGAATAATCTCCGGCTATTGAGTCATTTTCTACAAATACAATACTTATCTTCGGCTTTTTCGCCACGATAAGGTCAGAAGAAACTATCACAGGTTCAATTTTTCTATGCATATTTAAGTTTTGAAAACCAAAATCTATCCCATCCCCAAAACGTAAAATGAAATTACCAAATTCTTTTAATGTTCCTGCTATCAATGGGTGGGAAAAATTTGTTTCACCTTCCAGTCCTGAAAATGCAAGTATAATACCCTCATCCCATATATCAGGATAATGCATTTCTTTCTCCTTTTTAAAAATTATACCAAAAATCAGGGGTATTCTAAAATTTTTTCTTTGACTGGATGATTGGAATTGAGTATACTTTATATATCATGAAGAAGAAAGGTTTTACTCTCACTGAAATTGCTGCGGTTGCTGCAATTGTTTCAACACTTTCTTTTGGTGGATATCAGCTGGTGAAAAAAGGAAAGGATTCTGTTTGTATTAATAATCTCAAACAGATTGGCCAGGCAATTGCAATGTTTGAAGCTGACCATGATTCTATTCCTGTTGCCGCATTTTATCCAAGGGATATAAATGATCCAAAAGGAATTCATAATTTATTAAAAAAATATGGAGCAAGTCCTCAGCTTTTTTTCTGTCCGGCAATATCTTCTGAATTTAATAAATATGGAACAAATTATCTCTGGAATGAAGCAGTTTCAAGACAGAAGCAGGTATCTAACACAACCAGAGTATGGCTGATGACAGAAATCACTTCTCTTTACCCGGAATTACCAACTCCTCATACAGGTGGTTATGGCATACTTTATGCTGATGGTCATGCTGCAATCGGAAGAGATTTTAGCTTTCCTGTTTTTGAAAGACCTGCTCTTGCTTCAAACATATCAGCAGAAAGACAGAAGGATGAAAATATAATAGAAAAAAAAGATGAAAAAAAAGATGAAGAAGTGGAAGGAAAAATTACCTCTGAATTCGACTCATATCAAATACTAAATTTACCCTCAGTTGTCCAGGCAGGTAAACCAGTACCAATAACAATAAAGGCTGTGGATAAAGAAGGAAAAGTTTACGAAAGTAATGTCAGGCTGAAAATTATTGACTTTACAAATACGGTTGAACCATCTGAGATTGACATGCAGAAAGGTATTACAAATATCATGGTTCTTTTTAAGAAAGCGCATCCCAACAATATGTTAATTGTGAGTGATGCTAAAGGGATGTGGAACATTTCAAAAGAATTTATCGTAGAACCAGCGCAGGTTGCATCGATCGAAATTATTCCACCGATACATGCCTATGCTGGAGAATCTGCAGATTTTAGAATTCGTCTGAAAGATTTATATGGTAATTCAATTTTAAAAGAGGGAATAAAAATTTCAGTTATGACCGGTAATGAGGCAGAATATCCTTCAGAAATAATAACTCTCAAAGATAAGGAAATAGCAGTTCCAATTATATTCAGAAAAGCAGGAGAATCCAGGATAAGTTTTTCAGTGTCCGGAACATTAATTAAAGAAACATGTTCTATAAAGGTAAAACCAGGTCCATTAGAAAGATTTGAGATAAGCGAAATCAAATCACCAGTTGAAGCAGGTGTTCCAGTATCTTTTACTGTGAAAGCCCTTGATAGATATGGAAATAGAATAAAAGGGTTTATTTTTTCAAAAGAAGGATACTTACCGGCATATGTCCAAGAGGATGCATCATCCGGAATATGGATGGAAACAATTAAATTTGAGAAGGCGGTTTCTGAAACATTTATTGAAATAAGTGATGGAATGGGACACAAAGGAAGATCAAATATTTTCTCTGTTATTCCTTCTCAGCCTTCTGGAATGAGGCTATTAACCGATAACATCATTGCAAGACAGGATCAGGAAATAGGGATGGAATTTGCAGTTTTTGACAGATACGGAAACAATATATC
>JAOAAW010000112.1 GCA_026418655.1 bacterium
TCATCGTTCCAAGCAACAGGAACACCTGCCCAGATACCCTTGAAATCATCTCTCGTTAACATACTTTTTCTCCTTTTCAAAATTTTCCGTAATAATCAACCATTTCTTTCATCAAAATGATTCTTTTTTCTTCTGACCCCGGAGGAACCTGATCCCCAGCTGCTGCCATTATCCTGAAACTCCTTTCTTTTGTCTCAAGCCACTCAATAATCGCGTTTTTAAACTCTTTTAAGTCAGCTTCAGGTAACCATAGACACGGGGAAATTCCGCCTGAAAGTATAAAATCGTCCCCGGCTTCATCCCTGCATTGCATAGGATTTAAATCTCCTGAAGGTTTCGGAGTAATAGCGTCTCCACAATCAGCACCGACCTCTGCGAACATTTTTAAACATCCTTTGATTCTCCCATCCATGTGAATTGCTACCTTCTTTCCTGCTGAATGAAATCTTTTTATTGCTTCAGAGTAAAAATTTTTTGACCACCTATTAAAAAATGCAGGTGGTTGAATGTCAGAAGAAAAATTATCTCCCATCAAAATTACTTCTGCAGGCGATTCACAAAGTAAATCCACCAATTTTAAGTTGTTTTCATTTACCGTCTCAACAAATTCAACCATTGCTGACTCCATATCAGATATGGCGTAGATTGTTTCTTCAACTCCCATCCATGCATTTAACAATAAACCCATTGCGCTGTACCCAAAAGTAATATAAACGACCCCGAAATCACCAATGGTTTCTTTCCATTTATTATAACTGCCGAATTCAGGGAAAAAATTCCTTTTGACAAGGGCATATTGCAAAATTCTAAGTTCTTTCTGATTTCTGACTCCCCATTTAACAATTGGCCATGAGTAAGACCGTTCCTCCCATATTCTACAACGCCTTATGGTTCCATAGGGTGTTTCATACTCCCAAATTATCAAAGGTATTCCATCACGATACTCCTTCTTCATTAAATGCCTTACATCTGAAGGATATTCTACCCGCCAGCCAACAGGAAGAATTGGAACATAAAACCCAACACCTAGCTTCTTGTGAGTCTCAATAAGACCAACATCAGGATTATTATATGACATGGTTAAATCCCATGGTTTCCTAGTACGATGATAATACCAGTGAGAAAGATCCAGAATAAAAGGAACACAGTCTGGTTTCTGGTTGTTATAAACAGAAAGAATTCTTTCTCTAATTAACATAATATTATGAATACAGACCCATTGAAACAAGATTCTGAAAACTTATTCTTACACTTTCAAAAGGGTCCCTCTGGCATATATCCTGTTCAACGACCAGCCAATCGGCTCCAGAATATTTACAGGCATCTATAATCTCGCTCCAATTAAGATTACCTTCTCCAACCTCAAACATTGCTGGGGCATTATTAATTATTCCCATATCTTTGAGATGTACAACCTTAATCCTATCCTTCATCTTCTGTATCCAGTACGCAGGGTCCCCGCCCCCATACTGTATCCAGTAAGTATCAATCTCAGCAAGAACTGCTTTACTGTCGCTTTCCTCGAATATGATATCAAGGCCTGTTTTCCCATTGCTAAATCTAACCAGTTCAAATGCATGGTTGTGATAGCTAAAATCAAAACCCTTTTCAAGAATTTTTAAACCAATTTCTGTCGCTTCAGCGGCAAATTTTCTGTATCCCTGTTCACTTCGCATGTCAGCCGGCAATGAACCAATTGCAATATGCGGACATTTTAAAATAGAGTGTTCTTCAATCACGCCATCTAACTCGTTTCGCAATCTTTCAAAAGAAACATGTGTTGCGCATACCTGTAGTTCAGCATCATCCAGCAACTTTTTTAGTTCCTTTATATCAATCGGTCCCAGAGCAGAAAGCTGAACTGCATTGTAACCAATTTTCTTCACCTGGATAAATGTTTTTTCCATATCAGAAGGCTTCTGAACATATTCCCTGAGTGTGTAGAGAGTTAATGCAATTTTCATGTGGTCTCCTTTCAAATCAAACCATATTATGAAAAAGATTGTGTTCTATTGCCTTTTTTCTTTAATACTTTCTTTATTTTGAACAATTTTCTATATCATCAAAACTTCGTTCTTCATAGTAGTTTCTAATTTCTAATTAGTTTAATATATTTATCTTTCTTCGAAAAATCAATGAATTGGTTTTTACCAAATCCCCAGTTGACATATTATACCTGTGATATTATGATAATCCAGAAACAATCTAACAACAAGAAGAAATGCAAAGAAAATATAAATTGTACGAACTAAGAAAGTTCATCGACAATACCCCATTTTTTGATATGCACAGCCACATGGCTGGCTTTGAATTCGGAACACCCATGGATGATAAGAAACCCCGAACATTATATGGGATTTTATTAAATGATTATCTTCTGTATCTTTCAGACGTATGTCTTGATAAACAACTAAAACCTCCGAAGAAAAATGAAGTTGATGTAAATCAACCTTATCATAACATTGAACCTCTCCTTCAGGTGTGCCGTGGTCTCACAACATATGAAGCACTTCGCGAAGGTATCAGATTTTTACATCCCTTTGAGGAAAAAGACATTTGTAAACAAAATTGGGAAAAAATCGATAAAAGTATACAGAAAGCATACACCAGATATGGCGAAAGAAAATGGCAAAGAATGGTCTGTGAAAAAATGAAAGTTTTCAAACAGGTACATATGGCCACACTTCCCTATGTTACAAATCACCTAAACTCGTTATCAAAAGAAGAGAAAAAAAGGCAGATGGGGCTGCTTGTTCCATCTCTTGTTCTTGATGGATATGCCTTTTCGGGATTTGAGGTTCAACATAAAGCACGAGAGATGTCTTTTGATATCTTAAAAAGATACCCAGGTAATTTGCAGGAGTACCTATCTTTCTGTAACGATGTCATTGAAACCTTCAAGAAAAAAGGAGGAAGGTCAGTAAAACTTTTGATCTCATATTTCAGGACGTTAAAAATAGAAAAGGTTGAAAAGAAAAGAGCACAACAACTATTTTCAGCAGGATATCAAAATCTTTCGAAAGATGCCTTGCATGTACTTCAGGATTTTTTGTTGAGGGAACTTCTTATTCTGGCGAAAGAAAAAAATCCCCCCCTGATTGTTCACACAGGAAACAGTATACCGCCATCAAATGGAGATCCCGAAAATCTCGTAAATCTGTTCAGGGATAAAGATCTCTCTGGGTTGAAAATAAGTATTTGTCATAGCGGCTGGCCCTGCGAAGGCAAAGCCATGATAATGGCAAGAACTTTTAGAAATTGCTATTTTGACCTCTCGTGGACTCCACTATTGAGCCATTCAATTGGGCGTAGAATACTTTCAGAAGCAATTGAAATGATTCCAGTCAACAAGATTTTAATTGGAACAGACTGTGGGAGTGCGGAATGTTTTACTGGTACAGTTATTTTAATCAGAAATATTCTTTATGAAGTTCTCGCTGAGAAAGTGAAAAATAATATCCTTAGTGTAGAATCTGCAAAATCAATTGCAAAATCCATTCTGTGGGACAACGCAGTTGAATTTCACAATCTTTAAACCAGGAGTGCACATGCAATTGGAAATGAGAAGAAGTCGTGTGCTGAGGAAATTGAGAAACAAGGAAGTAGCACTGAGTACAAAAATTAATCTTTCTGATCCAGTATCTGTTGAAATTGCTGGGCTGGCGGGCTTTGATTGTGTATGGCTTGATATGGAACATATTCCATGTGATTGGAGCACCATCTGTGATATGATCAGAACCGCTAAAATCTACGATATGGATGCTATGGTAAGAGTTTCAAAAGGTTCATACTCAGACCTTATAAAACCACTTGAGGCAGACGCTACAGGAATAATTTATCCCCATTTGATGAACCTTAAGGAAGCACAGGAACTAGTTTATTATACAAAATTTCACCCTGTTGGAAGACGACCGCTTGATGGCGGGAATGCAGACGGAAAATACTGCCTGATAGATATGAAGGAATACATAAAGCACGCAAATGCTGAAAGATTTGTGATGGTGCAGGTTGAAGATCCTGAAGTTCTTGATGATCTTGAAGAAATAGTAAAACTTGAAGGAATTGACATCATATTCTTTGGTCCCGGCGATTTTTCCCAGGGAATAGAAGCACCTGGAGATTTTCAACATCCATTATTGCTGGAAACAAGAAAAAAGGTTGCAGACCTATGTAAAAAATATGGAAAGTACTGTTCAACACCATGTGGAATCACTCAACTTAAAGAATATAAAAAAATGGGTTATAATTTTATTAACTTAGGAGCAGATGTACTTGGACTTGGCGCATACTGGAAAAATCTTATAGAAGAAGCAAAGAAAATTCTTTTAGAATAACATCGTAAATAATGGAGGAAATATGGCAAGACCGAAAATCTGTTTCATAGGTGCAGGAAGTCTAGGATTCACAAGGGGACTGGTCAGGGATTTACTGACATTTGAAACAATGCGAGATGCCCATATAGCGTTGATGGATATTGATCAGGAAAGACTGTCCTTTGCTAAAGAAGCAGTCGATAGGATTATAGAAATGGGAAAATATCCAGCAACTGTCGAAGCAACACTTGACAGGAAACAGGCATTAAGGAACGCCAACGCCGTTTTGTGTACCATTCTTGTTGGTGGGACAAATGTCTGGAGACATGATATAGAAATCCCCAAAAAATACGGTGTGAATATAAATGTCGGAGATACCAGAGGCGTTGCGGGAATTTTTCGCGCATTGCGTACAATTCCTGTAATGCTTGACATCTGCAGGGACATTGAAAAACTGTGTCCTGACGCGATCTTGCTGAATTATACAAACCCGATGTCAATGAACTGTAAAGCAATGCAATCACAGACTTCCGTAAAGGTAACAGGTCTATGCCATAGTGTCCAGGGTACAGCTGCGATGCTCGCAAACTGGCTCAACCTAAAATACGAAGATATTGACTATGTCTGCGCAGGGATTAATCATCAGGCATGGTTTTTGGAATTTAAAAAAGACCATAAAGATTTATATCCACAGTTGAAGCAACTTGTGATGAAAAATAAAGAAGTTTATAACAGAGAAATAGTAAGAAATGAAATGTTTCTACATCTCGGGTATTACGTCACTGAATCAAGCGGTCATAATTCTGAATACAACTGGTGGTTCAGAAAAAGAGATGACTTAATTGAGAAATACTGTACTCATGGCACCAACTGGAATCCTGGTGAGTATGCCTTCATTTTAAAACATTACCTTAAAACAGAAAGAACATGGAAAAAACAGGTAAAAAAATGGCTTGCGAGCAAAGAGCCAATTTCTCTTGAAAGAGGTCATGAGTATGCTGCATATATCATCAATGCTTATTTGGGTGGAGAACCATACACATTTAATGGAAATGTTCCAAACACCGGATTGATTGATAACCTTCCGAAGGAAGCATGCGTTGAAGTTCCTGTACTTGCCAACAGAAGAGGATTCAATCCAATGCATGTTGGTCCACTCCCACCCCAGTGTGCAGCGCTGAATAATATAAACATTTCAAGTGAACTGATGGCTGTTGAAGGTTGTCTTAAAGGTGATCCAGAACTGGTTTTCCACGCTGTTACATATGACCCGCTCAGTGCAGCTGTACTTTCACTGAGCGAAATAAGGAAAATGGTTCAGGAACTTTTTCTGAGGAACAAGAATTATCTGCCAACCTTCAAGAGTATAAAACTCTGAAAATGGAAAAGATTCTTTTTAGAAGCACAAACAGGCAATCGAAAACTGTATCATTTGAAGAAGCATTGCTTAGAGGTCAGGCTCCTGATTATGGATTGTATATGCCTGTGAAAACACCTGTATTTTCACAGAAAAAAATTAAAGAATTCAGTAAAATGCCATATTATGAAGTTGCCTTCGAAGTATTAAAACCCTTTGTATATGGTGAAATATCTGACACTGAAATGTTTGAATTATGCAGACAATCCTATAACTTTCCGGTACCTGTTGAAAAATTAGACCAAAATATCTACATCTTATATCTTGATAGAGGTCCCACTGCATCTTTCAAGGATTTTGCTGCAAGATTGATGGCAAGGATGATGAATCATTTTGCATCAAAGAAAAATATAAATCTTATTGTACTTGTTGCAACTTCGGGCGATACAGGCGGCGCTGTTGCTGACGCATTTTTCAATATGGCAAATATAAAAGTCATTGTACTTTTCCCATTAGAGGAGGTTACAGATCGCCAGAGAAAGCAGATGACAACACTGGGGAAAAACGTAAAAGCCATTGCTGTGAAAGGAACATTTGATGATTGTCAGGCTCTTGTAAAAAGAGCCTTTAACGATACTTCATTTTCCGAAAAAAATTTAACATCAGCCAATTCCATAAATATTGGAAGATTATTGCCACAATCTGTTTATTATTTCAAAGCCCTTGCTGAGATAGGTGCGGACAGCATTGTTTTTTCGGTTCCATCTGGAAATTTTGGAAATCTAATGGGTGGAGTTTTTGCGAGAGAAATGGGAGTACCTATCAAAAAGTTTGTAGTTGCAGTGAATGAAAATGATGAATTTCCTCGTTTTCTTGAGACAGGTGTATACAAACCTGTGGTTCCTTCAAAAAAATGTCCATCAAATGCGATGAATGTTGGTCACCCGAGTAATCTGGCAAGATTAATTGACCTTTATGGCGGTTGGTTAACTGATGAAAGGGATGAAAACGGAAATGTTATCAGAAAGGGTGTATTAAAAATAAAACCTGATATGCAAAAGCTCAGAAATGATTTTATCTCATTTTCAATCTCAAACGAAGAAACTGATAGAATGATAAGGTATATCTATGAAAAATATAAAATATTGATTGAACCGCATGGGGCAGTTAGCATTGCAGCAGCACTCAAATCAAATTTGACAAATTGTATATGCTGTCTTGAAACTGCGCATCCAGCAAAATTCCCTGAGAAAATTCGCGAGATACTCAATTTAGAACCCCAGATTCCAGAAAACATTTCGAAATTGGACAGTAAACAGGAAGATTTCATAATAATTGACAACAACTACTTTGAGTTAAAAGAAATTATTCTATGAAATACCTGATTCTTGTACCCGATGGAGCGGCAGATTATCCCGTTGAAAAATTAAATAACAAAACGCCACTCGAATTTGCATTCAAACCAAATATTGATTTTTTAACAGAAAATGGTCGCTGTGGTATAATGGAAACCATTCCACCCGGTCTTCCACCAGGTTCTGAAGTGGCAAATCTTTCAATTCTCGGTTATTCTCCAGAAGAATGTTATCAGGGTCGTGGAGTTCTTGAAGCAGCATCCCTTGGTATAAAACTTAAACCGGATGAAGTTGTTTTTCGATGTAACACAATTTCCGTGGAGGATGACAGTATAATCAGTCATTCAGCAGGACATATTACATCCGAGGAAAGTAGAGAAATCATTAACACTCTCAACAAGGAATTATCGTCTGAAAATGTAAAATTTCACAAGGGACTTGACTATAGACACATTTTAGTTCTCAGAAATGGATTCTCTCCAAAGGTTGAATGTTTTCCTCCGCATGACAATATCGGTAGAAAAATAAAAAATCTTTTCCCACGGGCACTTACTTCCGAAGCCAGAAAAACAGAAATAATACTTAAGAATTTAATAACTGAGTCAAAAAAAATTCTTAAAGATCATCCAGTTAATTTAAAAAGGCTTACTCAGGGAAAACTACCCGCAAATTTAATATGGCCATGGTCTCCGGGTACAAAACCTGAAATGGAACCGCTCACACAGAAATATGGAATAACAGGAGCCGTTATCTCAGCGGTTGACCTCATTAAAGGAATCGGAATTTATGCAGGATTTGAAGTTATAAAAGTGGAAGGTGCAACAGGGTTATATAATACCAATTATGAAGGGAAAGCAAGGGCTGCCATCGATGCTTTGGAAAAATATGATTTCGTATACCTGCATGTTGAGGCACCTGACGAAGCAGCACATGAGGGAAATGTGAAACTGAAAATAAAGTGCATTGAAGATTTTGATAGAAGACTTGTCGGAATGATTCTCAAAGAAATTGACCTGAAACGAACAGTTATCACTATAATCCCGGACCACTTTACACCTGTTTCTGTTAGAGGACATACAAATGAAATGGTACCATTTGTAATCTACCGTCCCGACTTCACACCTGATAATGTGAAGAAATTCAGTGAAAAAAATTGTCATAATGGTTCTCTTGGTATCATAAGGGGCGACCAGCTTATACGAATGGTTCTCAACAGATAAAATTCTTGTAATAATCTGACAGTATGTTAAAATTTTATCCATAAATTTTCTCACCATAATCAGAAGGAGGAAAAATGGCAGTGAGCTTCAAGGAATTAGGTCTTGTCAATACAAGGGAAATGTTCAAAAAAGCGATGGAGGAAGGATATGCAGTTCCTGCCTTTAATTTCAACAATATGGAACAACTTCAGGCAATAATCACTGCTTGTGTCGAAGTACGTTCGCCTGTAATTCTGCAAATTTCAAAAGGAGCCAGGCAGTATGCCAATCAAACAATGCTCAGGTATATGGCTCAGGGAGCAGTCGCGATGGCAAAAGAAATGGGTGCCAATATTCCAATTGCACTTCATCTCGACCATGGAGATAGTTATGAATTGTGTGTGTCATGCATAGAAAATGGCTTTTCATCTGTAATGATAGACGGTTCACATCTCCCATACGAAGAAAATATATCACTAACGAAAAGGGTTGTTGAATACGCCCATAAGTACGATGTGACAGTTGAGGGTGAACTCGGAGTTCTTGCTGGTATTGAAGACCATGTTTCTTCTGAAAAATCCCATTATACAAGACCTGAAGAAGTTCAGGATTTTGTTTCGAGGACAGGTGTGGATAGTCTGGCAATATCAATCGGTACATCACATGGCGCTTATAAATTTAAGATTAAACCAGGTGAACAAGTCCCTCCATTAAGG
>JAOAAW010000123.1 GCA_026418655.1 bacterium
GTTACCATTGGTGGCCAAAATTTAAGGGGTGCAAATGGGGTCTATTTTTCAAATGAAAAAATAAGCGCAACTGTAATTGATTATCAGGGCCCGTCAGGACCACTCAATGCATTGCAGGCTGAAGAATTGAGACGAAGAATACAGGAGATCAGGGATAAACGTTCTGGTAAAAAAATTACAGAAGACACAAGAACAGAAACAGAAAAAAAGGTAAAATTACCCGACATACCTGAACTGAGAGACCTTGAAAACAAAACATTGAAGGAACTCGTCTATATCTACGAAAAATATCTCAATCGCCAGAACAGACCAAAACCACCAATGGCAGAAGAAGTGCAGGTACAGGTAAATATTGCTCCTGATACCGAGCCAGGAGATTATGAAATCAGCCTTAAAACTCCAAATGGATTGACCAATCCTGTTCTGTTTCAGGTTGGAGAATTTCCGGAATTTTGTTGCACCTATAACCAGCACAGGTTTGAAAATGAAGATATAAAAAGAGACACACAGATACTTGAAATTCCTGTAACAATAAATGGTAGGATTCTACCAGGAAAGACAAACAGATTCACACTCAAAATGTACAGGGGACAGGATATTGTGATACTTACTCAGGCAAGAAAACTTGTGCCGTATCTTGCAGATGGTGTTCCTGGCTGGTTTCAGGCAGTTGTTTCATTGTATGATGAAAACTGGAAAGAACTTTTGTATGCAGATGATTATTATTTCCAGGTTGACCCTGTATTAAAATTCAGGGTTCCAGAAACAGGTATATATTTCCTTGAAATCAGGGATTCAATCTACAGGGGAAGGGAGGATTTTATCTACAGGATATATGTTATGGAAGAAATGGATGCTTTGAAATTTTTTCCATTTCTCCTGGAACCATCTATTGCCATTGAAAAAAATTTTTCAAAATTACCTGACACAGTGAAAAACCTTCCACAATACAGAGAAACAGATCACAGCATGCAGACAGCACAGTCTGTTTCAATTCCAGTACTTGTCAGGGGTTGTATCAATTATCAGGGAGATGTTGACAGATACCGATTTTATGGAAAACAGGCTGATACAATCGTCATAGAAGTTTATGGAAGGCGTCTTGGTTCACCCATAGATCCTCTTATAAGGCTGAAAAACCAGATGGAACAGATTATACAGTGGAATGATGATATGAAAGAGGATTTTGAAAATGGCTTTCTTACCCATCATGCAGATTCCTACCTGATAACGAAACTACCGACAACAGGAGTTTATACAGTGGAAATCGCTGATGCACAAGGACACGGTGGGAGTCTGTACAATTATTTCCTACGAATAAGCAAGCCAGTACCAGACTTTCAAATAATTATAAGCCCTTCAAGGATAAATATACCTGCTGATGGTGTAGCAGCGATAAAGGTATATGCCATAAAAAAGGATGCATGGGATAATGATATCGTTCTTACAATCAGAAACTGTCCGGAAGGAGTGGTTCTTGATGGAAATATTATTCCTGCTGGAAGAAATATTGTTCAGATGACGATTAAAGCACCCTCAAAATATTTGGGCCAATCGTTTCCTCTTGTCATTGAAGGCAAAAGTAACATTTCAGGAAAAGAAGTTGTACGTATCGCGAAAGCAGCAGAAGAAAAGATGCAGGCATTTGCCTATACGCATCTTGTTCAATCAGAAAACCTTGTTTTATCAGTGGTTCGTGGAAGGTTCAGGCAGGTTAAATTAAATATGCCACAGGAAAGCATTTTGAAGATTCCTGCAGGTGATTCAATAACAATAAAATGCGAAACCGAAAAATGGTTCAGACCAAGTATTTCAACATCTTTAGGTTTTGAATTGAGCAATCCACCCGATGGTATAAAAATCAAAGACATTCGTTTTGACGCAGGTAATTATATCCTGACCATAGCTGCCGATAAAAAACTTGCGGGTTACAGAGACAATCTGATAATAGAAATTTTTGAGGAAATTTCATTCCAGCAGGGAAAGAAAAAAACTCCTGCTGGATTTTTACCTGCAATTCCCTTTGAAGTGGTGAAAAATGAATGAAAAACAAAAATTGATTAAAGGCAGTGTCCAGTTTTCGGATATCAATGTTTCAGTGAATTATAGCATTTTTTTGGGCAGTTCAGGGGTCAATGAGCATCACATCACACTTTTCCCCACAGAATATGAAAGTATTTCTAAACAACTTACACGGCTTGCAGATGCCTACAAAAAGACCCTTGAGAAACTTAACCTTCCACCCCAAACATGTGTGTTCAGAAGATTTTTTTGCAGTGACCTGGCAAACCAGTATGAAACAATTAAAAGCCATGAGTTGGTTGACAGATTACAAAACAATTGCTCTGTATCAATAATTACACAGCCACCATATCCACATGCAAAGATAGCCATGTGGGCGTACCATATTTCTGACAAAAAATCATTAGAATTCAGTCCAGACCATGGTTTGATCAGGGGAAAGCTGGTTCACTACTGGGACACAAATGTTGTATGTACGGATAAAGAAACAGTCTATCAACAGACAGAATGTATTCTTTCAAAATATAAAAAAATCCTTGAAAATAGGCGAATGAATATGACAGATAATCTTATTCGGACATGGTTCTTTATCAGAGATATTGACACCAATTACAGGGAGTTTGTTGAAGCCAGAAAAAAAGTCTTTAAGGAAAACGGTCTCATACCAGAAACCCATTTTGTTACAAGCACTGGAGTGGAGGGAACATCATCTGATATTAAAGCAAAGGTTTTGATGGATGCCTATTCTGTAGGTGGAATAAAACAGAGTCAGATAAAATTCATTAGAGCACCTGAATACATATGCCCCACCTATGCCTATGGTGTCACCTTTGAAAGAGGGGTTGCTGTCAATTATAGAGACAGAAGACATGTAATTATTTCAGGCACAGCCAGTATAAATAACAGGGGAGAAATTGTTTATCAAGGAAATATAGAGGAACAATTAGTACAAACACTGAGTAATATAGAAATTCTTCTTTCTCAGGCACACTGCAATTTTGAAAATGTATGTGTTTTTATCGTTTATGTGAGGGATATAACCGATGCAATTTTTATCTACGATGAAATGAACAAAAGATTTGAAAACACGCCGTTAGTTGTAGTTGCTGCAAATGTATGCCGACCTGGATGGCTTATTGAAATTGAGTGTCAGGCGATCTCTGAAATGTCAGATGAAGATTTTCCAGATTTTTAAAAGAATCAAAGCAATCTATCCATCCAGTCATGCTTTAATTTTTTGACAATGAGAACAGGACAGGGTGCTTCAGTAAGAATTAATTCGCCAATGCTACTTTGTCCGGCTTCGCACAAACCAGGATCTCCGCCAATTACAAGCAGGTTTGCGCCTGTATCCTTCACAACCTGGGCAACCTGCTTATGAACAGTGCCCCACATTACAATGGTATCACAATCAACCCCTCTTTCTTTTGCAATTGTCTGAAATCTTTCAACAAACATTTTTCCTTCTCTTTCAAGGTCCTGTTCTATATTCTTTCTTTCATATTCTTTGAAAAGCCCAATCTTGATCAATTCCCTTAACTTTGCCGTGTCAACTACATGAAGAATGGTTAGCTTTGCCTTGAGAATCTGGGCAAGTTCTATCGCATATCTGACAGTATATGCTGAAATACTATCAACCGCACAGGCAACAATGATATGTTTGATAAATGCCATCTATTATAACTCCTTTGCAGCAATTCTCTTTTTTATCTCTTTCAGTGTTGAAAATGCCTCTCTTGATTCCTCATCAAGTCTATCAGCAATGAGTTTTACAATTTCACTATAATACGGAATATGAATTTTTTCAAGAGCATTCACCTTTTTTGTCGTTTTCTGAAACTCTTTTTCAAGTCTTAGAAGTACATTCTTTTTTTCTGCAAGCAAAACAATATCTTGAAGAACTTGCTTCATTAAAAAAATCGCCTGATCAATAAGTGGATTGACACCAAGAGGACTGAAAAACGGTATATTTTCCTTGATACTTAATGAGATTTCAGGCACAGTAGTTCCCATTGTCCTTTTTTCTGAAATTGTAAGATCTATCTGTATGTCAACACCTGATGAAACTTGCTCAAACTTTGTTTTTCCCATGGAAATAATGGCTTTTCCTGTAAGTTCATAAGCCTTCTCAAGTACATCTGTTATATCTTTCTGAATCTTTTCAACCTGACCTGTGAGAGATGATATTTCCATCAGGAGAATTTTTCTTTTTTCATCCAGAAGTTGATGCCCTTCCCTGCAGAGGGCAAGTGTCCTTTTCGTTTTTATAAGATTTGTCTTGGTTGCAGCAATTTTAATCATTTTTTGTATCTGTACCTCTGTTTTATTTGCTGCTTACTTATTCTTACAAGTTCTTCCTCCGGAAGATTTGAAATGATATCCCAGCCAAGTTCAAGACTCTGATTGAGAGTTCTTCTTTCGTTGTATCCCTGATTTACGAATTTTTCTTCAAAAATCTCACCAAATCTAAGATATGTCTTATCAAGAGCCGAAAGTTCCTCTTCTCCTATAATTGAAGCAATTGACCTTATGTCCCTTGTTCTCGCGTATGAAGCAAAAAGTTGTGAAGCTAAAGAAGGATGGTCCTCACGGGTTTTGCCTGTACCGATATTATCCTTCATTAACCTTGAGAGAGAAGGAAGGACAGCAATAGGTGGATAAATTCCCCTGGCATGAAGTTCTCTATCAACAACAACCTGTCCCTCTGTAATGTATCCTGTAAGATCGGGTATTGGATGTGTGATATCGTCATTTGGCATTGTGAGAATGGGTATCTGTGTTATTGAACCTTTTTTCCCCTTTATTCTTCCTGCCCTTTCATATATACTGGCAAGATCACTGTACAAATATCCGGGATAGCCCTTTCTTGCGGGTATCTCACCTCTCATTGTTGAAAGTTCTCTCAAAGCCTCACAGTAATTTGACATATCTGTAAGTAAAACAAGAACATGCATATCCATTGTAAAAGCAAGAAATTCAGCTGCAGTAAGGGCAAGCCGTGGTGTCATTAATCTTGTTAAGGAAGGGCTATCTGCAAGAGAAAGAAACATTATTACATTGTCCAGAACACCTGTTTCTTCAAAACTTCTTATAAAAAACCTTGCGGTATCATACTTCACACCCATACCCGCAAAAACTATACAAAAACCTTCTCCTTCAACACGTGCCTGCCTTACAATCTGCGCTGCAATCATGTCGTGCGGAAGTCCGCTACCTGAAAAAAATGGAAGCTTCTGACCCCTGACAAGGGTATTCATCACATCAATGGTTGAAATACCTGTTTCAATGATGTTTTCAGGGTAATCCCTTGCTGATGGATTTATTGCCATGCCATTGACATTCATCTTTTCCTCAGCAACTGGCTTTGGCAATCCATCAAGGGGATTTCCAAGCCCGTCAAAGATTCTTCCAAGCATTTGCCTGGAAACACCAAATTCCAGCGGCTCACCCCTGAATCTTACCCTGGAATTCTTCAGGGACAATCCTGATGTACCACCAAGCACCTGCACGACCGCATATCCTTCACCAACTTCAAGTGTAATTCCAATTCTCACACTTCCATTTTCTTCTGTTATCTCTACGATTTCGTTATACCCCACATTATGG
>JAOAAW010000182.1 GCA_026418655.1 bacterium
CTCTACCTGTCTCATTATCCCTGTACATTGCACCTTTAATGCCGGCTTCAAGACAAGGAGCATCATCACGGTGTCTGCATTGAACAGCAAATGATGTACTTCCTTTTTCTTCAAAATATATTCCGGATTCGGTTGCTGTCCCTTTTTTGTAGATTTTCACAATATCAGCTGCGCTGGACTTTCTTGTGATGCAGTAAACCTCACACAGTCTGCACCCGATACAATACTCTTCTTTTATACGAATTCTCTTAGGATTTACCATGCCTCACCTGCATGTTTTATGCCGAGTATTTTAAGTTCTGCTTCACTCAGTTCAATTCCCCTTAGCTGTTCTCTGTTACCCCGTAATGACTCAATCGCATTTATTCCCATTCCTCCTAACATTTCTTTTATCTCAAGAGCCCATGCCCTCAAAAGGTTATATAATCTCTTCGCTCCAATTTCGGGATTAAGCCTTCTTGTAAGATATGGATCCTGGGTGGCAATTCCCCAGTTGCATTTTCCGGTGTAGCACTTCTGACAAACATGACATCCAAGAGCAATCAATGCTGCCGTTCCAATATAAATTGCATCTGCCCCAAGAGCAATGGCTTTAACAATATCCGAACTTGTTTTAAAACCACCTGCTGCCACAATTGAAACCTGATTTCGTATTCCTTCCTCTCTAAGCCTCTGATCAACAACTGCAATGGCAATTTCAATTGGTATACCAACATTATCCCGGATAACAACTGGAGCAGCTCCTGTCCCACCTCTTATCCCATCTATGGTGATAAAGTCAGCACCCGCTCTCACAATACCACTGGCGATAGGTGCAACGTTATGAACAGCAGCAATTTTTACGCCAACCGGTTTTTTGTAATTGACCACTTCTTTAATAGCAAATATCAACTGTTTCAGATCTTCTATTGAATAGATATCGTGGTGTGGTGCCGGGCTTATGGCGTCACTTCCATAGGGTATCATTCTTGTTGATGATATTTCCTCTGATACCTTTTCACCGGGTAAATGACCACCTATACCTGGCTTCGCACCCTGACCTATCTTTATTTCAACAGCTGCTGCCTTATTAAGATAATCAACATTTACGCCGAATCTACCACTGGCTATCTGAACGATAGCCCTATCGGCAAACGGATACAGTGATTGATGCATCCCGCCCTCACCGGTGTTCCAGTATGTCTTACAACTTTTAGCTGCCTCGGCAATTGCCCTGCATGCGTTCAAAGAAATGGAACCAAAACTCATGGCTGAAAACATTACCGGTATTTCAAGTTCCAATAAACATGCAATAGTCTCATCGACAGAAACACCATTTTTATTTAATTTTTCAATGTCAACTTTATCTGGTTTTCTGCCAATAAATGTTTTTAATTCCATTGGTTCTCTCAACGGATCTATTGATGGATTTGTAACCTGTGCCGCATTAAGAAGAATACGACCAAAATAATCTTTATGGGGTCTATCACTGCCCATGCCCGTAAGAAGGATACCTCCTGTTGATGACTGTTTTATTATTCTGTAAATGTACTCTTTTTCCCAGTTTGCATTTTTTCTGGTTTCAGAAGGATTCTGTCTTATAACGAGTGCTGCTGTGGGGCATAATTCCTCGCAAAAATGGCAACCAGCACATCTGACATCATCTGAAATGGTGTCTCCTGAACTTTCATCCCAGAAGTGAACATCATTGGCACAGACACGTACACAGGCCTGACATCTTATACATCTATTAATATCCCGTTCCACAATGAATTCACTAATATTTCTCGACTTCGCCATACTCTATTTCCCTGTAATTTTTACGACAACCGGCTCGCCTGCTTCTGGCATCCATACGTCCTCTGGTTCACGGCAAATTTTTCTAATCGCCGATTCCTCAGAAGCCACATAAACAAAATCATCATAACAACCAGCAACAAGCGGCCTGAGTTTCAACCTATCATTCATACCAACAAGTGTGTCAGAATTTGCAACAATAATAGCAAAAGGACCATTAATCATTGCTGAAGCATAAACTATTCTCAAGAGTTTCATTATCCTTTTTTTCTCAACATTAGCCTCTTTTTCTATTTCGTCCCAGAAGGGTGAAGCAAGAACATAACTGCACATTTCAAAATTAAGTCTGTGTTTCCTATGCAACAGGTCAAAAAGATATGTAATGACTTCAGTATCTGTGAAAAAAGCACAATAATATCCCGCGTTTTCAAGATACCTTTTATTTATTCCATACGATGAAATTTCTCCATTATGAACACATGACCAGTCCAGAATACTGAAAGGATGCGCACCGCCCCACCAGCCAACCGTGTTTGTTGGAAATCTGTTATGCGCAAGCCATATATATCCCCTGTAGTCATAAATTTTGTAGAACTCTGCCATTTCATCAGGATGGCCAACTCCTTTGAATACACCCATGTTTTTACCCGAAGAAAAGACACAGGCACCTTTGAATTCTTTATTTATCTTCATTACAGTTTCAAGTATAAAATCTTCCTTATCCAGCAAAGTATCTGAAATGTCATTCTTAATATCCAGGAAATATCTTTGCAGGATCGGGACAAAGGATAAACTTTTAACTTTTTTTACTGGAATTGGCTGCTGTTCAACAATATTAAATCTTGTTTCAAGAAATTCCTCAACACTTTCTTTCTCACCGCGTTGATCATACATAATATGAAGACACCAATTATCTCTGAATTCAGGGTATATACCATAGCCAGCATAACCGGCACCGAGTCCATTACCACGATCTTTCATCATACATATGGACGATATAATCATCTCTCCTGAAAATTCATTTCCCTTTTTGTTAACAATTCCGGCAATACCACAACCTGAAGGTATTCTTTCACCTCTCTCAATTTCTTTAAGCTGTTCATATTCCATGTCCCGATCCTGCTAAAGATTAATTATCATAAAATCGGTAGATATGTTTCAATCTCATAAGCATGAACTCTCTTTCTGTACTCATCCCACTCTATCTTCTTTGATGTAATGAGATTGTTAAATATGTGGTCTCCAAGAATATTTTTCAATAAATCACTATTTTCGGCGATTTCTATGGCTTCAATCAAACTGCCTGGTAAGCATTCTATATGGAGTTCCTTCATTTCCTCTTCGGTAAGATGATAAACGTCCCTTTCCAACGGTTCAACAAGCTTGTATTTGTTTTCAATTCCTTTCAAACCCGCTGAAACCATACACGCAAAAGCGAGATAAGGATTACATGCCGGGTCAGGAGAACGAAACTCTATTCTTGTTGCTTTTTCCTTCCCTGGCTGATACATCGGTACTCTGATCAAAGCACTTCTATTTCTTCGCGCCCAGCATATATATACAGGTGCCTCATAACCTGG
>JAOAAW010000171.1 GCA_026418655.1 bacterium
TATCGCTGATCCCCCCTAAAATGCAAAATACCAGTAAATCCCTTGTCTATCAAGGATTTAGCCATCTTTTTCCGCTGTGTTTTCAAAGAACTTTATCTCAATTATACCTGACTATTTTCAAACTGTAAAGAGTTGTCAAAAATTCTCCCTTTCCAGTTTTTTTGTTCCAAAATATTCAAAAAGCATCTGCAAAAGTCGTCCATTGGCACTTGCATTGGGTTGCCATGGACAAAAACTTGGATCATTATCAGCAAATCTTTCCAGCATATAGTATTCTTCACTCATTCCATACTGTACCTGTGCCCATAGTGTTTCAAATGCCTTTTCTTTTTCTCCCCTTTTCATCCAGCCAGAAAACCAGCATAGATCAGAAAAAGAAACATACCAGGTATGGCCTGCCCAGGGATCAGAAGCATATCCAGGAAGCAAACAGTCAGTCATAAGTCCGGTTAACCCATTTTTCATCCATCCCCTGTTTCTGAAATATTTCTCTATCTTTTCAAAAACCTGACTTTCTGGTTCAATAATTCCTGACCTGATTAACATTGAAGGCCCATCACCAAAGTAAGGTCCGGTTGGTGGATAAGTTTCTGGAATACCAAGATAATTAGGAATAAAGATTTCTTCTCTTTCCTTTTGAACTTCAATGATTTCACTCAGAATCTTCACAAGGCAATTTCTGTAGTCCTCTGCTTCACCTCTAATTTCGTCTGTCTTCTCATCATTAAAAAGTGCAAAAACATTTGCCATTTCATTTATTCCCATATAATTTACAGCATCAGTAAAACACCAGGACTGCACAAGTAAACCCCAGTCGTGGGGCTTTCCAGCAGGAAAAATACCATTCTGGCTTTTTCTCCGCCTCTGTCTTATCCAGTTAAATCCATCAAGCATACTTTCCCTGAATAACCTGAAACAGTTTTCATCTCTGTGTAAAAGAATATGCTTTGAAAGTCCAAAAAGCACGCCTCCTGTTATGTTTTCCCATTGTGGAGCCTTATAGGCATTGAATCTTCCTTTATCATCGCCTTCTTTTGTCTGATGTCTCAAGAAAAATCTGTATCCTTTTTCTGTCCAATCATAAAGACCCATCATATCCAGAGCAATAAGAAAATCCATTGCTTCCACTGGCCAGACACCTGCCCATCTTCCGCCCTGTCTTGGTCTGGCTGCTGCGCCATCATCTCTTACAAACATCTGAAGACACTGACAGACCAGCGAGTTAATGACAGGCCTGAAAACATCCATTGTTTTTACATCAGGAACATACCTGATTTTTTTTAACTCATTCTCCCAGCAAGATACAAGTTTTTTTCTTTCATAGCCATGAAGAGAAGGGGAAACTTCTATTCTCTCTGAATTTTCATGCAGCACAAAATAATATGAGACTGTTTCAAGAGGATTGAGATATTTAGAAATTTCAAGATAGTTTTTTGCAAAGATATTTTCAGGATTTTGTGAAACCCATTTCAATTCACTGTTACCGGCATCAAATGAAATATCTGCCTTTCCATTGGTTATGCGGGTATCAGTCAGTTTATAATCACAAAAAACCATGTCCCAGTGTTCAAGAAGGGGTCTGTAACTGGCATAAAAGTCTCCTGTAATTCCGTACAACAAAGCATCAATGCCTGAGCGTGGCATAATGCCTGTTGTTTGTTTTCTTTTTGTTCCTGATAAGTTTGTTATTGTAAGCCGCACAAATGTTTTCGGATTTTCATCCCAGGATGAAAATGTCTCAACAAGATATTCAAACTCTTCAAGGTTGGTTTTCAAAAAATGAACAGGAATCCCATCGCTTCTTACAATAAATTGAGACTTTGTCCAGTCAGGTACAATCGCTCTTTCTCCGAAAAGAAATCTTATACCGTGAGAATTGAAATTACGTGTATTTTCAACAGGGTCTGTATCAGCGCAAACAACCTTGAAATCAGGCCAGAGTGTGATAAGTTTTCTTGCTTCTGGTGGATGAAGATACAGTTTTATTGTCTTTGGTCTTTCCCAAGACATAATCATTCTCCTTTCAGAATTTGAACAGGCGAAATAAGTCCTGATGTTTTTGGCTTTCCTTCAAGCATGTTGTAGATTGAGTTTGATACCTTTAACCTGAGATGGTTTTTGCCTTTTTTGATAAATTGTGTAATCTCTATCTCATAAGGTTTCCATAAGATTCTTCCTGCGTTTTTGCCATTGAGTTCAACTTCCGCTATATCAAAAAGGTCTTCCACGCATAAATAGTATCTGGAATTACTGATTTCAGGAATTTCAAAGTCAGATGTATAAATTGCGCTACCAGAATAAAATGGATAGCCAAGTTCAGTCCAGCTTTTGCACCCTGTTTTTTCACTAATTCTGCCTGCCTTTATTTCAGCGCCCATGCCAGAATCTCCTGTCTTTATCACAAGGAAATCACCAAATATTCTTAATGGTTCCAGAAGCCCGTCTTCAGGATTTTCAACATCAACAAATACGCAGAGTGTCCTGACATGTGGTGTATAGAAAGTTTTGCTTTTTCTGAAATAATCCGTAATATCCAAAAAGAGGTTCATTGCGTCGTATTTCCTGCATTTTCTAATCTTTTCCTGGCAGATTTCATGATTGTCGATGAAAACTTTGTATCTTCCTTTTATGGCTGATTGTTCCCACAAGAGAACCATCTTTTCTGGCTCACCATAGCAAAAGAAATTGATCTTGTAGCACAGGGTTGCTGGATATCTGATTTCAAAAGCAGAGGGCAACCACCTTACGTCTGGCTTTGCAAAATTCTTGATTTTTCCTGCGGGCATCGGTGGAACAACAGGAAAACCAATGTCTTTGTATCTTCCTTCAGCATCAAAAAAATCAGTGGTATCTGCCTTTTGCACATTCCACAATCCTAAATAAAGAACATTGTCATCCAGAAATTCAAGCTGCCAGCTGTCAATATCACAAACAATGTTTTTATTCAAAACAAATGGTGGCTGAGGTAAATTTTCTTTCCCACCACTGACTGCAAAGATGGATTGAGATGGTTGAAGTACAATCTTTTTCCCAAAACAATGTCTCTGGGCTGTTGTTGGGTCCCACAGTTCAAATGGCTCTTTTTCTTTCAGCTTAATGGAAAAATCAGCAACTTTATCCCCGCAATTTGCAAAAAAATAGATTGAGCAATCCCTTCCTTTTCTTGCCGAAACAAAAACATCCTGAAGATTTTTTCCGTCCAGTTCAATCATGGGTGGAACAAAATCTTCCAGCGCTTTTTTTATTCTTGAAGCAGTATCCTGCCTCTGTTTTTCATCCAATTGGACAATGTTTTCATTGACTGCTGGACTCAATGATTGCGCCTTTATTCCTTCAATCCTTTCTCCAAGAAACAATACCCTTCCACCATGTTTTGTAAATTCCTTTAATTTTTCAACCAGTGGCTCAACCGGATATGCAATCGGTGGTACAACCAGGGCGTTGTACTTCATTTTACCGATAATAAACAAACCATTTTCAATTTCTGCCTTCATAAAATCAATGTCATCAACAAAATCAAAAAATCTGTGGCTATGTACAAGAATATGGTTGATGAATACAAAAGCATCACTCAGTGCCTTTGCTTTTTTTGTATCTTCTGGAAGTATCTGCCACAATGAGGATGTTGGATAAAGCAGGGCAAATTCAACAGGATAATCAAACCTTGTCAGCATATAACAGACCCTGCCAATATATCTGCTGAAATCTTCATAATACTGCCAGTATGTTGTCTGATAAAACTGGGATGGAATTGCCTCTTTTTTTCTGTGTCCATCTATTGAGTAATAAAAACCATGTTGATTAATGAAATTGATACCAAGGGCCATCATATAGTCAGCAATTCTCTTCGTTCTTTCAAGGGTAAAATCCCATTCTTCAAGGGCAAAGCACTCTGAAAGAACCCTTTCCCTTCCCTGTTGTCTTGCCACAGAGCTGATGAGTTTTGGTCCGACACTGACTATTGGAAATTCATCAGTGCCAATTCTCGGGGTAATGATGTCTGTTCCTGGAATCTGGAACGCTTTTGCATGCTGCATTAAATCGCCTAAATAAACAACTCCAAGGTCTGGTTCTTCTTCTGGACTGACATGACCCGTGAAGGAAATTTTGTTGTTCTCGCACCATCTGGAAATTCTGTCAAAAAAGGACTTTTTTAACATCTGCGTGAGGACATCCCAGTAATCAAACCTGACCTTTCTTTCCTTTTCACTATCACCTTCAAGAAGCATATAGAGGACAGGGATTATTTCATAACCTTTGCTCTTTCTGAAAAATTCAGGCAGTTTTGGCGACCATGGAAGCCATCCAATCCATTTTGGTTCGTCTGTAAAAATTCCTGGGATTGTCTTACCAAAATATTTTCCGAGGTCTTTTTTATAAACCTCATGGGTTTTTTCTATAAAATCCTCCACTGCATCGGGATTAAGAATATCAATATATCCACCCCAGGGTCCCCAGTATGCCATTTCATAACACTCAACAAAGATAAAGATTTTCCAATCACCATCAGGAACATTCCATTCAAAACGATTTTTTATTCCAGTGGCATCTGAACGCCAGTGAGGAAATGTGTCAGCACGCATTGAGCCATAATATGTGTCATATCTTCTCACATAACCCCATTTATCCCTGATTGGACCTGCGTATTCAGTCAGATCAACAACCTGCTTGTTGTGGTTTATTGCGAAAATCCCAACAATATGTCCCATGGGAAAATCAATGGAAACTGTTGTTTTTCCTTTCACTGATTGTGTTTTTGCAACAAGTTTTCTTGACCTGAATTCAGGATGATGGTAAATCACCTTACCACCAGCAGCACCACTCGGATAAGGATCTTCATCATAAAGCCATGCCTCTATTCCAAGTTTTTCTGCCTCCTGAACCATCAGCTTTATTTTTTCCCTGAACTCCACTGACATATAAGGCGTCAAAAGCCCTGGCCTTGGGTGCATAAAAAATCCCCTGTTGCCTTTCTCCTTTATTTCCTTAACCTGCCAGCGTAGTTCATCATCTTCAAGCTTATGATTTAAGAATAAAAAGGGCACAGGCCTATATTCTTTCGGTGACTTTTCAAATTCTTCAAAAGAAAAACTATTTTTTTTCATTTTTCACCTTCTCGTTAATTGTGGGTACCTGTCAAGAAGTTGGTCAATTTTCTGTTTTGTTTGTTGAGAAATATCAAAGGTGCAATCAGAAAGAATTTCCTTAATTTGACCTGGCTTTCTTGCGCCAACAATGGCACCGGTAACTGCTGGATTTGCAAGAACCCAGGATATTGCAAGCTGTCCTGTAGTCATTTTATTTTCATCCGCGATTTTCTTGAATTCATCATAAAATTCACAATACGCCTGATGATTGGTGGTTAATTCTGGAAGTTTTCTTCGCCAATCATCAGAAGCCATTTTTGAAACTCTTTCCTCATCAAACTTTTCAGCCAGAAGTCCATAATACATTGGGCTATAGCAGATCACTCCCACATTGTTTTCTTTACACCATGGAAGGACTTCTTTTTCTATTTCTCTTCGGAAGACGCAATAGGGCGGCTGAAGGGATGCTGGAAGTCGTATTCTTTTTATTCTTTCAAGCTGCTGTACATTGAAGTTAGAGACACCTATTGCCCTTATTTTACCTTCATCCACAAGCTTGCACATCTCTGTCCATGCTGGTTCAACCTGGTCATCAGGCCTTGGCCAGTGTATTTGCATCAGGTCAATTCTATCAACGCCAAGCCGTTTCAAACTTTGCTGGGTTTCATATCTTACTGTTTTTCCTGAAAGACCATCGCCTAAAACTCCTTTTTCATCCCAGCTTTTCCCAAGTTTGGTAAAAATGAAAACTCTATCTCTGAATTCTTTTGTTGCGATTCCAACAATCTTTTCAGAATGCCCCAGTCCATAGGCAGGCGCTGTGTCAACCCAATTAAGTCCAAGATTTATTGCTGTTTTTATGGTCTCTATGGAATCACTGTCATCCTGCAAACCCCAGGAATAGTTGTATCCGGTACCACCAATAGCCCATGTACCAAGGCCGATTATTGTGATATCCATGTCAGAATTTCCAAGTTTTCTCTTTATCATAAACCCTCCCTGTGCAGATAAATCTTGAAATCTATCTTAATCTCCCTTTTGAAAAGGGAGAAAAATTCAAGTTTGTAAATGTAAAATCATTATGGTGCTGGCGAGTTTCAACTGTCCCTGATTACTGCGTGGTTTTGTATGTGCCGTAGCACCTGAGCGCAATATCCTGTTTTCTTTCAAACCCCTACGCATTTTTCACCACCATTGTAATGCCTTCTCCACCACCAATACAAAGGGTACAAAGCCCGAATTTTGCACCTTTTCTTTTCATTTCATACAATAGCGTTGTAAGGATTCTTGCTCCGCTTGCTCCAATAGGGTGTCCCAGTGCAATGGCACCACCATTAACATTAACCTTTGCCATATCCCATTTCATTTCAATGCTCACTGCAAGAACCTGTGCTGCAAATGCCTCGTTGATTTCAATCAGATCAATTTCTTCAAGGGACAATTTTGCGTTTTCAAGCGCCTTTATTGTTGCTGGCACAGGACCAAGACCCATCAATGCTGGTTCAAGGCCTGCCTGAGCAAAACTTATTATTTCTGCCATTGGAGTAAGATTTAATCCTTCAACTGCATCTTCTGAAACAACAACAACTGCTGCTGCACCATCATTGATACCAGAAGCATTCCCTGCTGTGATTGTACCATTTTCCTTGAATGCTGGCTTGAGTTTTTCCAGTTTTTCAATGGTTGTATCTGGTCTTGGAAATTCATCTATTTCAAAAAATGTCTGTCTGTCTTTTTCCCTGACAATCACAGGCACAATCTCATCCCTGAATTTTCCTTCGTCCATTGCTTTTTTGCATTTTTGTTGCGAAAGGAAAGCAAATTCATCCTGCTTTTGTCTTGATATGTTGTATTTTTCAGCCAAATTTTCTCCAGCAATGCCCATATGATAATTGTTGTAAATATCCCAGAGTCCATCGTGTATCAATGAGTCAATGAGCTTTCCATGCCCGAGTTTATAACCTGTGCGGGCTTTCTCAATCAGATAGGGCGCCTGGCTCATATTTTCCATTCCGCCAGCAACCACAATGTCAGATTCATCCGTCATTATTGATTGCGCTGCAAGTGCTACTGCCTTCAGTCCTGAACCGCATACCTTGTTTATTGTCATTGCAGAAACCCTTACTGGAATACCTGCCCTCAATGCTGCCTGGCGTGCAGGATTCTGTCCGAGTCCTGCCTGTAACACATTTCCCATTATTACCTGGTCAACCTTTTCAGGCAAAATCCCTGCCTTTTTTATTGCTTCACGGATTACTGTTGAACCAAGTTCCACTGCACCAACACTGCTTAAACTTTTACAAAAACTTCCTATTGCTGTTCTCACTGCGCTAATAATAAAAACCCTTTTCATATGCTGTTTCCTATTCCCATTGGCTTTTCATAAAATATACTGGCATCCATGGTTCTTAAATCATCTGATATTTCAGGGACAAAGTCCATTTTTGAAATAACATCTTTCCCAAGGTCAATTCCTGGAGCAATCTCAACAAGCGTCAGGCCTTTTTCTCCAAGGGTAAAAACAGCCCTTTCAGTAATATAAAAAACTTTCTGCTTTTTTTTTCTGGCATACTCTGCACTGAAAGTGATATGTTCTACTTCTTTTAAAAACTTCTTGTGTTTGCCTTCCTGAATTATCCTCAATTTTCCATCTTTTATTTCAATCTGAAGTCCACCCGCAGTGAAAGAACCGCAATAAACCAATTTTTTTGCATTTTGAGATATGTTGATAAATCCACCGGCTCCAGCAATCCTTGAAGAAAATTTGCTGACATTTACATTTCCCTTGCAATCCAGTTGCGCAAGTCCAAGAAAAGCAACATCAAGGCCACCGCCATCATAAAAATCAAACATATACGGCTGGTCAATAATTGCTTCAGGATTATATGCTGCACCAAAACTCAATCCACCTGCTGGAATTCCACCAACAGCACCTGCCTCAACAGTAAGGGTGATTTTGTCAAGGATCCCTTCTTCTGCTGCCACCATGGCAATGCCTTCAGGCATTCCAATTCCAAGATTTATAATATCACCTGTTTTTATCTCCATTGCAGCCCTTCTGCATATGATCTTTCTTTCATCAAGTAACATCTTCCCAAAAAGCGATTCAAGCGGAATTCTTGTCTCTCCTGAATATGCAGGATTGTATTCCTCAGCAAATGTCTGCTGATGAAATTGTTTTTCTGCAACAACGACTGCATCAACAAAAATCCCTGGAATTTTCACAAGATATGGATTTAATATTTCCTCTGTTATTCTCTCAACCTGCGCAATGACAATACCATGTGAATTTTTTGCAGCCATTGCCATTGCAAGCATTTCAAGAGAACCTGCCTCTTTTTCCATTGTGATATTTCCATTTTTATCGGCTGTTGTTCCTCTTATAAAAGCAACATTTACAACAAATGCCTTATAAAAAAGCCATTCCCTGCCATTAAGGTGTATTATACTGACAAGATCTTCTGTGGTGATACTATTCAGTTTTCCACCACCAAAACGCGGATCAACAAAAGTATAAAGCCCAACATGGGTTATTGTTCCTGGTTTTCCTGCCGCAATATCCCTGTAAAGGTGAGATATGACACCCTGTGGAAAATTGTATGCTTCAATCTTGTTTTCAATTGCAAGCCTTCCCATTTCAGGTACAAGATTCCAGTGTCCGCCAATAACCCTTTTCACCATACCTTCATGGGCAAAATGATTAATTCCCCTGTTTTTTCCATCTCCCTGACCTGCTGCATAGACAACTGTTAAATTTCGTGGATGGCCTGTTTCAAGAAACCTTTTTTCAAGGAAAAATGAAAGATATTCAGGATGGCAATTACCAACAAAACCGCCGGTTGCGATGGTATCCCCGTCTTTTACAAGATTCACTGCCTCTTCAATTTTTCTAATTTTTCCAGACAATGTCATCCTTGCCCTTTTCACTATTTTTTATACCTTCATCATCAATCAGATTTGGTCCAGTGCTATAGACAAGGATTTTATCATTTTGTTTTTTATAAACAAAATCTTTTCCTGTAAACGGATCAAGGGGTATGGCAGCAAGTATATCTGGAACAAGTTGCTGAAGTTTGTCAGGAAATCTTTTGTAAATTTTTTTATATATTGCCAAACCACAAAAAATTTTCAATCCCTCAATCTGTGCAATATATCTTGATTGAAAAACATTTTTAAATGTACCCCAAGAAAAAACAGCCTTCGCCATGTTTTTAATATCAATATTACGGATTTACAGCCTAAAAATTTTGGGTGAATTCAGGGGCCTGTACGAGAAAGTTTCCTCAGATGAATATAGATTGCAGTGATGTCAGATGGGCTTATTCCATCAATTTTTTTTGCCTGGCCTATGGTAAATGGCCTGAATTTTGAAAGTTTCTCTTTTGCCTCTGTTGATATGCCATAAACACGGTTATAATCAATTGTTTCAGGAATTATTAAACTGTCCATTTGACCTGTCTTTTCTATAAGGTTCATTTCTCTTTTGATGTATCCAGAGTATTTGATTTCAATCTCAATCTCCTCCTTTACATGCTGGGGTAAATCTTTAATCTCAGGATAAAATCTTATAATGTCATCAATGAAATTTTCTGGTCTGCGCAAAAGGTCTGCAATGGATGTTTTTTCTTCTACGCCGGATAAATATGTGTTTTCAAGTTTTTCACAGAATTCTTTTGTAAGTTTTCTGTTTTCTTCCATTGTTCTGTATATTTTTTCATCAATCAGGCCATACTTATAGCCATAATCCATCAGACGAAAATCAGCATTGTCCTGACGCAGAATAAGCCGGTATTCAGCCCTTGAAGTAAACATCCTGTATGGTTCTGTGATTTCTCTTGTTGTGATATCATCCAGCATCACGCCGATATAAGATTCTTCCCTCTTTAAAATCAGTGGTTCTTTTTCAAGAAGTGATGCAGCTGCATTAATGCCAGCAATAAGTCCCTGACCTGCTGCCTCTTCATACCCGCTTGTTCCATTTATCTGTCCTGCAAGGTAAAGTCCTTTTATTTTTTTTGTCTCAAGGGTTGGTTTGAGTTGATATGGTGGAACAAAATCATACTCAATCGCATAGCCATAGCGAAGAATTCTGACATTCTCAAGGCCAGGAATTGTTTTAAGCGCTTTTTCCTGAACATCAACAGGAATACTTGTGGCAAAGCCATTGACATAAACTTCATCAGTGTTATATCCTTCTGGTTCAAGAAAAATATGGTGGTTAAACCTGTCAGGAAATCTTACCACCTTTACTTCAACCGATGGACAATACCTGGGACCAGTGGAACGAATCTGACCTGTAAATAAGGGTGCCCTGTCAAGATTGTCCTTTATTATCTGAATTGTTTCTTGGGTTGTCATTGTCAGATAACAGCTAATCTGTTTTCTTTCTATTTTTTTTGTTCTGTATGAAAAAGGAACAGGGCTTTCATCGCCCTTTTGTTCTTTTGTTTTGCTGAAATCTATTGAATTTTTGCTTATTCTTGGCGGAGTGCCTGTTTTCAATCTACCTGTTTCAAATCCAATCTCCCGAAGACATTCTGTAATACCTTTTGCAGGAAATTCACCCATTCTTCCTGCTGGAAAGGTTCTGTTTCCAATGTGGATGATGCCATTTAAGAATGTGCCGGGACATAAAATTACGCACTTACAACTAATTTTCTCACCGGATTGAAGTATCACCCCTGAAATTCTGTAGTTTTCAACAAGAATTTTTGTTACAAGACCCCTTACAAGTATGAGATGGTCTTGATTCAAAAGAATTTTTTTCATGCAGTCAGAGTATTTGAATCTATCAATCTGAGCCCTTGGACTCCAGACAGAACGACCCTTTCCTGTATTGAGCATACGGAATTGAATTCCTGTGATATCTGTGGTAAGAGCCATCTGTCCACCAAGGGCATCAATTTCTCTTACAATCTGCCCTTTTCCAACTCCACCTATCGCAGGATTGCAGCTTGGCTTTGCTATTGTTTCTAAATTGGCCGTAATAAGAAGGGTTTTAAGTCCCATTCTTGCTGATGCAAGGGCTGCTTCAATTCCTGCATGTCCAGCGCCAACAACAATAATCTGATATTCTGTTTCAAGCATATCTTGCTATGACAAGGCCTGAAGGAACTTTTGGATAGAAAAAAGTGGTCTTTGGCGGAAGAATTTCTCCATTTATAGAAACCTGCCTGATTTTCATCAAATCAGGCGGTTGCATCAGAAAACCAATACTACCAGGATTTTGATTTACATAATCAACAATGGTCTGGGGATTTCTATCATAAAAAAGTTTTTTGTCTGCGCTGACATTAAAGATTTTCTCAAGAACAAAATGATGGAGGATCGCAACATCAAGTGTTTTCCATTGTTCAGAATAAGTTTCAGGCAA
>JAOAAW010000191.1 GCA_026418655.1 bacterium
TGAAAGCCTGGCAAAAACAGAGGTTGTTTTCACTATATCCCTAAGTTGAGAATCACTCATTTTCTCTATCTGCTCACCCGTTATTATACCTTTTATATCCAGGGAAACCTCGCTGCATATTTTTCCAGTCACAAGTTCATTATCCCCGGTCAACACCTTGAAATCTATACCCAATCTTTTTAAATATTCTATGGTCTTCTTTGCGGTTGGCTTAGGTGGATCAAGAAAGGCAATATAACCCTTCAAAATAAGATCTTTTTCATCCTCTATCGTGTATCTTTCCTTATTTTTATCAAAATCCTTGTAGGCAATCGCCAGCACTCTGAACCCATCCGAACTCAGTTGGTGATATTCGTTTTTTAAATCTGCAAGTATCAATGGTTCCATGTCAAGAATTTCACCGTCAAGCTCGTATTCTGTGCACCTTTTGAATATTTCTTCAGGAGCACCTTTTGCGATTAGTCTATTCTTACCATCAATTTCCACAACCACTGACATAATTTTTCTGGCAAAGTCAAAAGGAATTTCGTCAATTTTTCTGTACTGCTTTACCAGAAGTTCCTTATGCTCAAGAATAGCTCTGTCAAGAATATTCTTGAGTCCTGTTTGATAAAAACTATTGATATAGGCAAATTTTAGAACATCGTCATCTTCATTTCTTACAACATCACAGTGTTTCTCCAGAACAATCTCATCAAGAGTAAGTGTTCCTGTTTTATCAGTGCATAGCACATCCATTGCTCCGAAGTTTTGAATAGCACTGAGTCTTTTTACAATAACCTTTTTCCTTGACATCGCAATGGCACCTTTTGAAAGGTTTATCGTCACAATCATAGGAAGCATTTCGGGGGTAAGTCCAACTGCAACTGAAAGTGAAAACAAAAGGGCCTGAATAATATCTCCTTTCTTAAAAAAAGTATGAATTGCAAAAATTGCCAGAACCAAGACAATCATTGCACGAATCATTAGCCAAGTGAAACTTTTAATACCTTTATCAAAACCGCTTTCCATTGTGGCTGTGGCAAGCTTGTGAGCAATCTTACCAAATTGTGTTGAAGCACCGGTTCTTATAACTACCCCTAATGCGGTTCCACTGATAACAGTTGAACCCATAAAGGCAATATTACCCATTTCGAAAACCGAAGTACTTTTTAATTCCAAAGGCTCAGATGTTTTTTCCACAGGAAATGACTCGCCGGTTAATGTTGATTGATTAACAAACAAATCCTTGCATGAAAAAATTCTTAGATCGGCAGGAACCATATCTCCTGCGGATAAACTGATAATGTCTCCAGGTACTATTTCTCTGATTTTTATTTCTCCAAATTTGCCATTCCGGGATACAGTTGCTGTGGCACGAACCATTTCACTGAGTCGTTCTGTTTCCTTACCCGCACGATACTCCTGAAAAAAGGACAAAACAACACTCAGGAAAGCCATAAGAATAACAATAATCGCGCTAAAATTCTCTCCAAAAAAGATGGAAAAACCAGCAATAATCAAAAGTACAATAACAAGGGGATTTAAAAATTTTGAGAAAAATTGAAAGAGGATGGTTCTTCTCTTTTTCTTTACAGGCTCATTATATCCATATTCTTCAAGGCGACTATTGGCTTCTTCATCTGTGAGGCCATGATATGATGTCCCAAGCTTTTCAAAAATTGTCTCATGGGACAACCTGACATAATCAAAGTCCCAGTTCTGTGATGCTGGTTTTCTTTTCCCATGCATGACAACAGTCCTAAATGTGTTTCCATATTTGTTTTCTTAAATAAAATTTTCCATTAATTTTTATTATAACATTTTTTGGTCAAAAAAAAATTTTTAAAAAGACCATGAGATAAACTTTCTGGCAAAAAGAAGATATCAACCGATCATCCTGTACGGTTTTCATTCGAACTATGTCTATGGATACAAAGATATAAAATGACAATGAAAAAAACCTGGGCACTTGACAAATTAAAATATTGTATTAAAATTGTATTAAATACAAAAAAACTACAATCAATCATTTATGGAAATCTACAGAAGATTGACAGCACAAATAGTAAAGGAGAAGTCTCAACCGATGTACTATCAGATAGCCAGAGAACTGGAACGGCTTATAGAAAATGGTACACTTCAACCAGGTGAAAGGTTACCCGGAGATACCTATTTAAGCAGGGTATTAAAAATTAATTACCGGACACTGGAAAAGGTTCTTGAGCATCTTCAAGAAAAAGGATTAGTTACAAAAAAAGGACGCCATACATTTATCAGTGAGAATATCAAAAAGGCTATTCCCAACATTGGTTTCTTTTATTTAACAGAAGCAGAGTATTACATGGCAAAAAGGGGTGAATTCATGCATGGGAAGTTTTCACAGGCTGGTTATGACCTGAAAATCATTCCTTATCAGAACAGGAACTATTTTGAGGAAGTGAACCTCATTGAGGAAATAAGAAAAAGGGACCTGGCTGGAGCTGTAATTGTACCAACCAACACCCTGGCATGTAAGAAATCTCTCCTTGCTCTTGAAAAAGAAAAAATCCCCTATGTGAGACTTGGAAGAAGTTTTTTCTCCGGTGAGCTGAAGGCACCACTGGTGAGAGGAAATGATAAAAAAAGTGTTATGGTTTTGCTTGATTATTTATGGAAGATTGGACACAGAAAAATAGGATTAATCACTGGAGAACATGGTGATGAAAATGAACAGGCATATAAAGATTTTTATAGAGATAAAAAAATTTCCCCGGAGGAACGATGGTGTTTGGGGATAGGTTTTACAGGACCGATTGAACAGTGGAATTCAATCACCGGTGAGTTTATTGCAAAAGGATACTTAGAAAAAAATCCGGATGTGACAGCAATTATAGCCACATTACCGATAGCCTGGGATTTTATGAAAGTGGCTTTTTTATGCGGAAGAAATGTCCCTGAACATTTATCAGTGGTGGCTCTGAGCTATCGGCCAGAATGGATCACGATCAAACCTGCTTTGACTGCTGTTGAACTTTCTGACAAAAAGATGGGTGAGACTGCAGCGCAATTGTTATTGGAAGTAATAGAAACCGGATTCCCGGATAAAGAGAAGATTATCTTTGTTGATTATGATCTTGTAGAAAGAGAATCAGTCGCACCACCAGCAATTAAGATGGATGGCGTGTCTGGTTCATAGTTCATAATATCATTTTCCTTAAAAAGGAGAGGTAAATGGAAGGAAGAGGAAAAGGGTTTACTTTGATAGAGCTGCTGGTTGTAATCGCTATTATTGCTATACTTGGTGCGATGCTACTTCCAGCCATTTCAAGGGCAAGGGAAAAGGCAAGACAGGCTGTCTGCCTGAATAACATGAAGCAGATTGGTCTTGCTCTGATGATGTATGCAGAAGACTTTGATGGTTGGATTGCTCAGCAAAAGAGCGCTACCGCCAAGTGGGATGCTGTACTTTTTGATGCTGGTTATATAAAAAGTCGGAATATATTCGTCTGTCCATCCTATCCACCAAAAAAGTATACAGACTACAGTCAGATTTATGGTATGAGGGACCTTGATCGCACTGTACCACAAGTGGGTACAGGTTATTGCACCTATGACGCTGCAGGCAATCCTTTTCTGAGGCTCAAAAAGGTGAAAGCACCATCAGATTTCTTCCTTATCGCAGACAGTATTGAGTCGCCAATCCAAAAAAGACAGATATATCTCATTCAACTTGTGTTCAATAGCCAGTGTCTGATGCACCTTCGTCATAATGGATTTGCCAATGTTGTTTTTGCTGATGGACATGCAGAAGCATGCAATGCATCCAGAATAAGGGATATGGTGCTACGAGAATTCCGGATTGTGTTCCCCACGGTTCCAGCATGGTGGATAACTGCTATTTATGTGATGTTACCGGATGGGACAATTGTGAATTTGAGGTAAGGTCTGAAAGTATCCAGTATTCGTTTTCATGGGAGAATACATGAACGAAAAGATTATATTAACAGGTCTCTTGTTATTTTTTCTTCCATTGACCTGCAAGGATGTTTCAGGACAGCATTTTTCCTTCAGGCAGGCCTTTGGAAAACATAACACTGTGCGGATTATGTTAAACAATGGAAAGAAATTAAGTCATATCAATTTCCATCTGCCACAAAGAGAAAAATACCTGTACATAGAATATCCTGAATTACCCAAACTACCTACCAGACCAGAACAATTACTGCCAGGGTATTCGGTCTGGGGTACTGGTTCTGATTTCCTGGATTCTGTGTTCAATAAAGAAATGCTGGAAAGGACACTGCGCATCAGAAATGAACTGGCACCCGACACTGAAAAAATTTTCATGGGAGCAACACATGTAATTCACAGGGGGTTAGATATCTTCTCTCATAAAGGAACCACTAAAATAGAAATTCCCCAGCAAACAAGAGAACAATTTTTCAGGTACTTTGCTGAGTATCTCAAAATACTTAAAAAATATGGGATAAAGGAAGTTTATTTCCACCTGGCTGATGAGCGTGATGGAAAGGAATTAGAAGCATGGCTACCAGTATTTGATATTGTACATAAGGCTGGTGGAAAAATTATCACCTGTATGCAAATTGGGGCTCAGTGTTTTGAAATTGTGGGTGGAATAACTGATATTTTTCTCTGTGAGAATGGTATCAATAGAAATGAAGTGGACAAGTGGCATTCAAAAGGTACCAAAATCTGGCCTATATGGAATCCGACGGGTGGCAGGGAGGATTCTGATCTTGCCCGTCGCCATCATGGACTGCTTTTATGGAAAACTGGATGTGATGGTGTGATGGAAGTATGGTATTCCCTGGACTCTGGCTGGATGGAAGCTGCTTGCGGGAAAACAGGACTTGGTGGTGATGGTCAGCAGAATCTTGTATATCGGACTGCAACAGGCATTATTGATACTATCCAGTGGGAAGGTTATAGGGAAGGAATTGATGACTTGCGTTATATCGCCACCCTTGAGAAACTGATTGAGAAAGCCAAAAAAACAGGTAGAAAGAAAAATGAAGTGATTGCGACAAAAAGATATCTTGAAAGTAAAGTATTGATGTGGAATATGGAAACTTAGACCAGATTCGCTCTGAGATAATCAAACATATTTTAAAATTAATGTAAAAAGGGAGAATTTATGAAAGAATATTGGAATTGTATGTTTGCTGGAATATTAGTGTGTCTTGCTTTATTTATTACCAGGCATTCTGAAGCATTGACAGTAAAACCGTTTATCTACCACCAGGATTTTGAAAATGGTATTGACCCGATGAAGTTTGTCTCTGCAAGAGGTAAATATACATTGAATTTTCAGGGCATCACTGATGAGCAGGCTTTTTCAGGTAAAAAATCATTCAAAATTGATATCATTCTGGACGCAGGTGGTTCTTATACATTGGCGATACCTCTTGATGATATTCCTGTAGTAGATAATCTGAAATTTTCTGGAATGATCAGGGTGGCAGAAGCACCACCAAGAAGTCCAGTAGTGTTGGGTCTGGATTTTCGTTACTGGCCATGTCTGATGGAAACATCTGGAACAAGAGATTTTCCCTGGAATACTAAATACGATGACTGGGTCAAAATTTCTGCTGATATTCCTTATCGTGCACATGGACAGGCAAGTAAATTCCATTATTTTCCTGAACTTTTCTGGGCAGTGGAACCAGAAAACACAGGTATTTATGTAGCCAGAATTTTCCTGACTCTCTTTACCCGTGCAACAGGAGACATAACACGCAGGTTTATTGTTTATGTTGATGATTTGAAGATAGAGGGTGAAGTCCCAGATAAAGATGAATTCAAGAAGGATACAGAACAAAGATGGAAACAAGTATCCGAGAAAACAGAAAAGAAAATCCTTGAGTGGGAAGGCGCTATTAAAGAAGCAGAAGCTCAGATTTCTAAGTTGACAAACCTTTCTCCTGAAGCAGAAAAACTCAAA
>JAOAAW010000048.1 GCA_026418655.1 bacterium
CCATACAACGGAACGATCCCTGCTGTTAATTCAGCAAGAATAAGACTTGCAAAGAAATCCGGAATGCAGATAATGGGACTTGTTAAAAATAATATAAGGATAAGAGATATCGTCAGTTTTCACTCATTTGAGAATGCGATTGCTGTGGATATGGCTATAGGTGCTTCAACAAATACTGTCTTACATCTCCCTGCAATTGCAAATGAAGCCGGTATTAACCTGACACTTGATATTTTTGACAGAATCAGCAAGAAAGTTCCAAATCTCTGCAGGATATCTCCTGCTGGTTTCCATCACATGCAGGACCTTGACGCAGCAGGTGGTATTCCTGCGGTAATGAAAGAGCTTTTAGAGGCAGGACTTCTACATCCGGATGAAAAAAATGTTTCGGGCGAGACAATTTCAGAAATAGCTCAAAAGGCAAAAAATTTTGATACTTCAGTAATCAGGAAGGTATCAGACCCTTATTCAAGAGAAGGTGGAATAGCAATTCTTAAAGGTAATATTGCTCCTGATGGCAGTGTGGTCAAACAATCAGCAGTTGTAAGCAGGATGATGGTACATACAGGTCCTGCTAAGGTTTTTGATGGCGAAGAACAGTGCCTTCAAGCAGTGCTTGAGGGCAGAATTGAAAAGGGAGATGTTGTAGTAATAAGATATGAAGGACCGCGTGGTGGACCCGGAATGAGGGAAATGCTGGCTGTCACATCTGCAATATCGGGAAGAGGACTCGGTGAATATGTTGCTCTTCTGACTGACGGACGTTTTTCCGGTGGTACCCGCGGTGCATGCATCGGTCATATCAGCCCTGAAGCAGCAAGTGGTGGCCCTATAGCCTGTTTAAAAGATGGTGATATCATCGAAATCAACATTCCGGAAAGAAAATTGAATGTACTTCTTTCACAACAGGAGATATCTAAAAGATTGAAGGATATAAAAATACATACAAGAAATTTGTCAGGAATTCTTGCAAGATACAGTTTACTTGTGCAGAGTGCTTCGACAGGAGCCATATTAAAGGAAAAACTATGATACTTGAAAAATGTGAGGCAAAAAAGGGTAATATCACAGATGCTGTAAAAAAGGCAGCGCAATCTGAAAATGTTTCACCTGAAGAACTATCTTCTTCTATAGCTGAGGGAAAATCTGTTATACTCAAGCATAAAAATGGGATGGTTGTTCCGATTGGCAAATCTCTCAGAGTGAAGGTTAATACCAATATTGGAACATCGCCTGATATTTGTGATATTGATTTTGAGCTTCAAAAACTCAATGTTAGCTGCAAGTTAAAATCAGATACAGTGATGGATTTAAGTACGGGTGGAAACCTTGATGAAATAAGAAAAGCAATAGTTAATGAAAGCTCTATTCCTGTAGGATCTGTTCCTATTTATCAGGCAATGATTCAGGCTATTGAAAAATATGGGACAATTGAGAAATTAAAGGAAGATGAATTGTTTGAAGTTATTGAGAAACATGCAAAGGATGGTATCTCATTTGTTACTGTTCACTGTGGAATTACACTTTCATCTCTTGAGATTTTGAGAAAGAAGAAAAGGTTGACAGGTATTGTAAGTCGTGGGGGTGCATTCATCGCAAGCTGGATTGCTTCAACAGGTCAGGAAAATCCACTCTATGCAAAATTTGATAGATTGATTGAAATAGCAAAAAAATATGATCTTGTCCTGAGTTTGGGTGATGGTTTAAGACCTGGATGTCTCGCTGATGCAAGTGATAATCTTCAAATGTCCGAACTGCTTACTCTGGGAAAGCTTGTTCAAATAGCGCACGATGCTGACATCCAGGTAATCATTGAAGGACCAGGACATATTCCATTACACCATGTGGTTGCAAATGTGCAGCTTGCAAAAACCGTGTGTCATGGTGTACCACTTTATCTTCTTGGCCCTATAGTTACAGACATTGCTGCAGGCTATGACCATATTACTTCAGCAATAGGTGGAGCACTTGCTGCGTGGTCAGGTGCTGATTTTTTGTGTTATGTTACACCCAGTGAACATCTGGCTCTTCCAACAATTGAAGATGTTGAGGAAGGAATTATTGCAGCAAGGATTGCAGCCCATGCTGCTGATATTGCACGAGGACAACCCGGTGCCAGGGATTGGGATGATCGCCTCTCTGAAGCACGCTTCAGCAGAGATTGGAAAATCCAGGAACAACTTGTTATCAATCCTGATAAATTCAGGAAAATAAGGCAATCTCAAAAAACTTATTCAGAAGATGTCTGTAATATGTGCGGTAAGTACTGTGCGATGAAGATAATCAATGAGACATTAAAAAAATTTGGATTTTAGTCATGACCAAGAGAAGGATAAGAAAATATGGTGAAGAAGTTTTAAGACGGAGATCAGAAGAAATTGCTGATTTCGGGAAAAAGACACAAAAACTTTTTGAAGATCTTGAAGAAACTTTGATAAATGCCGGAGGATTGGGCCTGGCTGCTCCTCAAATAGGCGTTTGTTTGCGTGCTTTTGTTGCTCTTGACAGAGATAAACAGAAACTTATAAAGATTGCTAATCCTGAAATTGTAAATGTTGATTCAGAAATCGAGATTGATATGGAGGGTTGTTTGAGTTTCCCGGAGATTTTTTTCGCAATCTCAAGACCAAAGAGAGTTTTGGTAAGAGGTCTTACAAATACAGGCAAGAAGATCAGTATTGAAGCAAATGGTGTTCTTGCCAGATGCTTTCTCCACGAGATGGAACACTTGGACGGAATTCTGATTATTGACCACGCAGGGAAAAAAGAAAAAGAATTCTGGAAGGATAAACTTGCTGAACTTGAAACAAGATACAGAAAATGATTCCTGACTATCTTATATCATTTAACCCAGATTTGCTTTCTTTTGAAGAAGTTGATTGTTTGATAATAGGCAGCGGTATTGCTGGATTGCGTGCTGCCATTGAACTTGATGGGTTAAAGGTTCTTATTGGCTGCAAGAATGATCCCTTTGATGGTTGTACTTATCATGCGCAGGGTGGTATTGCAGCAGCACTTTTACCCCCGGATTCTCCGGAGGCACATTTTTCTGACACAGTTTCAGCAGGTTGTTTTTTAAATAATGAAGAAGCAACAAGAATACTGGTAAACGAGGGAATAGATAGAGTTAAAGAACTTATGGATTGGGGATGCAATTTTGATAAAAAAGGAGAGAAGATAGATTTCACAAAAGAAGCAGCACATTCGTATCCCAGAATACTTCACGCAAGAGGCGATGCCACGGGTAAAGAAATTATTCATACATTGCTGGCAAAGATAAGCGAAATTCCTGAAATAATCCTCAGAGGAAAACTTTTTCTTGTTGACCTTGTTTGCGAAGAAAAAACTGTCATTGGAGGTATATTTTATGATGCTACGACAGAGAATTTATTGTTGATCAAAGCAAAAAAAATAATTATTGCTTCTGGCGGTTATGGCCAAATTTTTCAAGAAACAACAAATCCTGTAACCATTACAGGTGATCTTCAGTCTGCTGTATTTAGAAAAGGTGGGAAACTTGGTGATATTGAATTTTATCAGTTTCATCCAACTACCCTTTATCTGGCAGGCGTTCCAAGATTCTTAATTTCAGAATCTGTACGGGGAGAAGGAGCAATTCTTGTAAATATTCATGGTGAAAGGTTCATGAAAAATTATCATCCAGATATGGAACTTGCTCCAAGGGACGTTGTATCCCGTGCCATTGTTTCTGAAATGAGAAGAACAAATTCAAACTGTGTCTATATCGATATGAGAAAATTGAAAGCTAAGTATCTTACTTCGAGGTTTCCACAGATTTATAAGTTCTGTAAGGAGTATGGCATAGATATAACGGAAGACTTAATACCTGTAAGACCAAGTGCTCATTATGCCATGGGTGGAATTGTAACAGACACTTTTGGCAAAACCAATTTAACCAATCTTTTTGCATGTGGTGAAGCTGCCTGCACAGGCGTACATGGAGCAAACAGGCTTGCTTCAAATTCACTTCTTGAAGGGCTTGTTTTTGGTGCAAGAGCAGGGAAAAAAGCGAAAGAAGAAATTTCCAGTGAAAAAAAAGCAACTCATCTAAAAATTTCTTCCTACAGAATCAGACAGCACAACGGTCCATTTATTGATATTTATGACCTACAAAGGTCCATCAAGAGTTTGATGTGGAAGAATGTGGGAATCGAAAGGGATGGCGATGGTCTTAAGGAAGCGATGGCAAAACTCGCGACTTGGTCGAAATATATTTTTTTGAAAGAATTCTCATCCCAAACTGGATGGGAAGTACAGAATATGTTTATACCTGTCTCTTATACACATCT
>JAOAAW010000083.1 GCA_026418655.1 bacterium
AAGAGACAGGATGAGAACACATCAGGTTGGTTTTTATACTTCCCAGCATATCTTTTACAATTGAACGAACTTCCTGATTGTATTGAGTAGGGAAGAACAAAGACAATTCATCCTTATCTCCGCCCCTGCCATATGGAGCCACAGGAATTGCATCTTTTGTATATGCTGGACCTATCAGAGCACCAATAATAATTGCTTTTCCATTTCCATAATTTTTTTCAATTGCAGCAACTTCTCCATTCTGGTATGTACCGATAACCTTTCCATCTGCAACAACAAATCTCTGCTTATAACCAAAAACCTTCATTTTCTTTCCAGAATTGAAGGTAATTACATCCATTGGTTCAATATGCACAAGTTCAAGTTTCGGTCTTATTGCATCCACTGTCTTTTCAAAGGTTGCCTCTTTTATTCCAAAAACCTCTTTCAATATATCCAGTGGGCTATTGTACTGGTCAAAAAGCCCACCGCCTGCAACAGAAATGAGTATTCCACCGCTTCTCACCCATTCTTTTATTGCTTTTGCTGCCTCTGGCTTTAAATGGTCTCCAATAAGAAAATAAACCTGATAGTTTTTAAGATATCCTTCAATAAGGTCTTCTTCCGAAAGAATTTCAACAGGATATTGAAGATGCCTGAGAAGAAGGTAAATTAGATGCCTTTCCTGAGGATAAACGCAGTTTCCAGGTGAATTGGGATATGATGGTTTCCTCGCAAGATCCCATATATCTGTTGTTGAGCTCCATCCAATCGCAATCTTACCAGGTACAACCTTTGCATCAACAAGATAGTCTTCAACAGTACCAATTGTTTTACTTACTTTTTTTGTGGCTTTCATTATTTCTGGATGTCCCATATAGGTACAGCCATCAGGAAAACCGAAAACATAATAGTGGAGCCATTTAAAACCCGAGCCATACATTATATAACTGGCAAGTTCAACAAATTCCGCATTGTATCCATAGGTCCCTGCCGCTATCAGATAAGAACCAAGCGGACAATTATAGTATTTGGCAAGGCTTCGGGCAAGTGCTGCCTCATAGGACTGAGTTTGTGGGCCGATATAATCAGGCGAACCACACAGACCCCAGGAAATTTCAGAACTGTATTCTGTCACCCCTCTTTCCCTGAAAAGTAAAAAGATATCATCTCCCCTTGCAATCGCAGGAAAACCACCAACTGTTGGAAAAACACTTCCAGAATTTACAACTGTCCCTTCAGGAAAAATCTTCTCAATAAGTTTGGTGGCTTCTGCATTAACTTTTGCAAAAAGTTTTGTCCTGAATCTTATTGAGTGATAATGAAATAAATCAGAATCCTTTTTTACCTCTTCATATGTTAAACCCTGTTGTGTCAGATATTGTTCAAACATTTCTCTGCATCTTGTCCAGTTCATGAGTGTTTCAAAACTGGGTGGTCCGGTTTCTTCAAGAAGTTTAATGTGAAGAGGAATCTGCTTACCAAGTTTTTTGAATAGATCATCTGCTATCTGTCTGTATCTTGTTTCAAGTTTTGAAAAATCGCCCTCATAACATTCTCTTGTTAAATGGGCATTCTGAAGTGAATAAAATCCACATTCAGTATTAAAACCCTTCAGTTTTGAATCTTTTCCATAGATGAGTGGATGGGTGCTATACGCCTGACCATTCAATCCTGAGGCAACCGCGAGATTAAACTGTAATTCTGGAAAGATATCCCTGATAACACCTGTCAGGAGAATTTTTTTTGCAGGTTTACCCGGTGGATTATACTTTTCAAGAATTGCAATCTGCTTTTTAATCATCTCATCAAAAGTCAAAGCATTATTGTTTCCAAGAAGTCCTCTCTCATATCTTTTGAGACCTACAGCAAGAAAAACTGAGGTTTCTTCTTTTCCAGGACCAATCTTAATTGTTTTAACAATGTTTGAAGTGGTCCCTGTTGCAATTTCAACATTCATCACAGCATCACCAAGTTGAGACACAACAATTTCTGGCACAGCCACTGTATAAACCTGTAATTCATACCATTCAGAAGAAGTTCCTGCTTCAAGATATTCTTTCTGATCAGGTTGTTTTTCGAATAATCCGGATTTTCCAATGAAATATGTTTTTCTTGGTGCATATGGATGATTACCCAAAATTGCAAATCCTGTTATTACCTTGAGTATACCTTTACCGCTTTCAACACTTGCTTTTATATAAACAGGCATTGTGAACCGAGAAAGAATGGGCGGTCTGTTTCCTCTACTCCATATCCAGTCATCGCCGGGAATGACCGTTAAATCATCTGTAAGATAAAACAGGTCTATAATTCTTCTCGCTGCTGGTTTTTGATTTTTGCCCTTGCTCAATATGATTGTTGCTGGACCTTTTTCAAGATTTGCTTCCATTCCCTGGTATACATAATCTGTATTATGCCAGTCCCATGGACCCTGCACAGTCAGCCCTCTTCCAAAAGGAAAAAATTTCTTATCCTCCTTTCTACCAAAATCTGATTCTGCCTTAATTTTTTTATTTTGAATAATCTTTACATTGAAAACAGAACCAAAACCATAGCAGCTTTCATATCTTACCCACAGCTTATATGTTTTTGTTTCAGGAACATCAAAGGAGAAAACCGCATGAGCAAAACTGTCTGAAGCATCTGCTTCAATCTTCTGTCTGCTGAAAAAATTTGGCAATGACGGAAAATAACCATTGTCTGTTATCTGCCAGCCCTTTATTAACTTGAATGACTCTGCTTCAATTGGAAGCTCAAAACTATAAGACATCGAACAGACAAGCAACGACATAAAGAGTCCAGCGATCATCCATTTTTCCATCTTATCCTCCTGACTAAGTTTTTAAAAGACATTTTACACAGTTTACACAATAATTCAATTTTCAATTGTAAAACTTTTTTGACTGTTCTCAATTATCCTGAGAATTTAAATTATTCAGATTTCGATTCCATGGGAATTATTATAAAATTTATGATATGGAAGTGAAAAAACTCATTAAAATTCAGGAACAACTTGAAAAAAGAATAATACTCACCTGGACAGGGGACAAAATCAAATATATCGCTGGCTGTGATGTTGCCTATTCAGGAAAAAAGTCTATTGCGTGCGTGGCGGTGATAGAAATTCCTGAGTTTAACATCATTGAAACATCATATCATATTGAAGAAACCTGTTTTCCATACATTCCTGGATTCCTTGCTTTCAGGGAATCATCGGTTATTATCAATGCAATCAGAAAACTCAAAACAGGTGTTGATGTTTTTATTCTTGATGGACACGGAATTGCTCATCCAAGAAAAATGGGTCTTGCAACTTATACAGGAATTCTCATTAACAAACCCACTATTGGTTGCGCAAAATCATTATTCACTGGAATTTACACAATACCGGGAAATAATAAAGGAGATTTTTCTCCGGTTACCATCAATACTGAAATTGCTGGTGTATGTTTACGAACTAAAAAAAATACAAAGCCTGTTTTTGTTTCACCTGGAAATTTCATTGACATTGAAAATTCTGTGAAAATAATTCTTCAATGCACCCGAAATTACAGAATACCTGAACCAATAAGATTAGCGCATATCTTCGCAAACAAAATTAAAAAGATGAAGGAGGTTCAAAATGAGTAGGATGAAAAAATTTTTTATATCAATTCTGTGTTTGGCCGATCTTGTCTTTGCAGAAAACTTTGACGCCAAAAATTATTTCAATCTACCTGCACCTGATGTAAAAGGAAAAGTTTCTCTTGAACAAACACTTGCGAAGAGGCGAAGCATCAGGGAGTACAGGGATGAAAAACTTACCATCAAAGAATTGGGACAACTGCTCTGGGCTGCACAGGGTATTACTGCAAACTGGGGTGGAAGAACCTCTCCATCAGCCGGTGCAACATATCCACTTGAAATATATGTGGCTGCGGGCAATGTAGAGATGCTTGAACCAGGGGTTTATCATTATATTCCTGAATATCACAGAATAGAAAGGGTGCTTAATCAAGATATAAGAAATAAACTCTGCATTGCTGCGCTCGGTCAAAAACCAATAGAAAAAGCGCCAGCGACAATTATTATTGCTGCCAATTTTTCAAGAACAAAAAAAAGGTACGGAGAAAGGGCAACGCGCTATGTGTATATGGAAGTGGGTCATGCAGGCCAGAATGTTTATTTACAGGCAGAGGCATTGGGACTTGGAACTGTTGCCATAGGCGCGTTTGATGACGGACAGATAAAAGATATTCTAAAAATAAAAGAGGATGTGTTATACTTGTTCCCGGTTGGAAAAAAATTCTAAAAAAGGAAAAAAATGACTGACAGAGAATGTTTCTATGCTTCAATGAATTACCGGGAAAGACAAAGACATCCTTACTGGGATTTGTTCGGTCCATGGTCAGAAACACTTGAACGATGGAAAAAAGAAGGATACGACGGAAAAGACGATTTTGGGACTGATAAACTTGTTCAGATAAGGAATATCTTTTCTCCATATCCACCTTTTGAAAAAAATGTCATATCTGAGGATAAAACCCACAGGATTGTAGTTAATAATGATGGTGTAATGATGAAGGAATTCAAAGATAAAATCTCCATGCCTCAATTTATAAAATTTCCTGTGGAAACAAGGAAAGAATTCAAACAATACTGGAATGAAAGGATGGTATCAAATATTGAAATAAGATTCGGTTCTGACTGGAAACAAAAATTGATTGATGCAGAAAAAAGTGATTGCCCGTTCTTTATTACAGCGGATAGATGGGTTGGCTTTTTTGGACCTTTAAGAAACCTTGTTGGTGTGGAGAAACTGTGTATGCTTTTTTACGATGATATTGCCTTTGTTGAAGAAATGATGGATGCATTTTTGCAACATGCAATTGAAACAATGAAGCAGGTATTAGATGTGGTCCATGTTGATATCATGATAATCTGGGAAGATATGGCATATCATTCAGGACCGCTTGTTTCTCCGGACATGGTGAAAAAATATATGTCTCCAAGGTATAAAAAACTTGTTGAATTTGTGAAAAATTACGGGAAAAAAGTATCGTTCATCGCGCTTGATAGTGATGGAAATGTTGATAGCCTTATTCCTGTGTGGCTTGATGCAGGTATTGATATTGTTTATCCATTTGAAGTTCAGGCAGGAATGGATGTTATCAGCCTGCGAAAAAAATACGGGAAATCACTGAGGATGTGGGGAGGATTTGATAAAAGAATCATTGCAAAGGGTAAGCAAGCGATAGATGAGGAAGCAAAAAGATTGGCAGGGCTTGTAGAGGAAGGTGGATATATTTGCGGAATGGACCACAGTGCACCCCCTGATATCTCTTTTGAAAACTTCAGATACTTCATGATGAAAATGAAGGAAATTGCAAAAAAGTAGGAGGTTATTATGGCAAAGAGGTATGTTGAAAAGGGACTGACAAATCTTGTAAGGGCAAGGCCCATTATCATAGTTGTCTCGCTGCATCCTGATGGAACGGTTAATGCTGGAACTTTTGGCGCTTACACAAATGTTTCTGGTTCTGAAATTGGGATTGCGATCGGAAAGATGTCGCATACCTACAGAAATATAAAAAGGGTTGGTGAATTAACCATTAATGTGGTCAATAAACCGATGGCAAAAGCTGCTGAAATCTGTGGCCGTGATATTCCTGAAAATGAAAGTGAACTTGAACAGGCAAATTTGCATTGTGAAAATTCAAAAAAGGTCTCTGTGCCAATCATCAGAGAATGTGTTGCAAATATTGAGTGCAGATATGTAAAAGAAATTGAAATCAACTACCACAGTTTTGTAATTGTTAGATGCATAGCAGGGCATATTGAAGAAAAATTTATTGCACCTGATGGAGGCCTTGATGTGGTAAAATCGCAGGCTATTTTTAACATTGGTTATCCTGAACCACTCTATGCCACACTGGAAAATCCTTTTCTGGTAAGATGAAAGCAATAAAAGAAGAAGATTTTATAAGGGCTTTGAGAGAAAAGATAAATAGCGATTTCCGGATTGAAATTTCACATGACCCGAAGATACTTTTGCAGATAAACAATAAACACGAAAGAGACAAAACAATAAAAATCCATAGTTGTTTTATCAATGCTCCTCAGAACATTATTGAAGCAATTGCCAGAATTATTCTTGGAAAAAAGAAAAGATATGACAGAAAAAAATTGATAAAATATGCAAGAGAAACAATATCTTCTCAGGTTGTGAAAAACTTGAAAATTGACTGCAGGGGAAAATTTCATAATCTGAAAGAAATATTTGATTCACTCAACAGGGAATACTTCAGAAATTCAATTTCAAGCAAAATAACCTATGGGAAAAACTTTGTTGGAAAAAGAAGCCGTTCCATTGTTTTTGGAAATTATGTCACCGACAGAAACCTAATCAGAATCAACAGGGCTCTTGATAATCAAGAGGTACCTGAATTTTTTGTCAGGTATATTGTTTTTCATGAAATGCTTCACGCTCATATGTATCTTTCTGGAACAAACTGCGCAAAACATTCAAAAAGATTCAAAAAAAAGGAGAGAATCTTTCCTGAATTGAGACTTGCCGAAAAGTGGAAAAAAGAAAATCTGCATTTATTCATCCAGCCAAAAGGACCAAAAAATGTATAGCAAACTTGACGAATATACAGTACGAAAACTGAGTAATATAGTTGGTGAAAATAATGTTATTCTTGAAGAAAACAGACTCATTGACTATAGCCACGATGAATTTTCGCTCGATGACATAGCCCATAAACCCGAGGCAGTGGTAAAACCTGTAAGTGCTGATGAAATATCAGAAATAGTAAAGATTGCATCAAAAGAGCGAATACCTATCGTGGTAAGGGGAGGAGCGACAGGGCTATGTGGTGGATGTGTTCCTTCGTATGGAGGCATTGTAATAAGCACAGAGAGGTTGAATAAAATCCTTGAGATTGATGAAACTAATCTCATGGCAACACTGCAGGCAGGTGTGACTTTAAAAGATTTTTATTCAGCATTAAGGATGAGAAAACTTTTTTTCCCTCCGCATCCAGGAGAGGAAAGTGCAACCATTGGCGGAGTCATAGGAACAAACGCCGGTGGCGCGAGAGCAGTAAAATATGGAACAATAAGAAATTTTCTGCGGGGAATTGAGGTTGTCCTTGCCGATGGAAAGATTATCAGACCCGGTGGCAAAATTATAAAAGACAGTACGGGTTATAGCTTGCTTCATCTTTTTGCTGGTTCTGAAGGAACTCTTGGCATTATAACCGCAGCAACTTTCAGTATTATGCCAGAACCAGAATCAATGATAACACTTCTTATCCCTTATCAAAGTACAGAAGATGCCCTTGGTGTAGTACCCTTTATTTTGAAACAACCAACAAGACCACTGGCAATTGAGTTCATTACCAGAGAAGTCATAAGTATCTCAGAAAATTATTGCGGGAAACATTGGCCATCTATGAGCGGTGAAATCTTCCTGATGGTCATGATTGATGGCAATAAAGATGATATTGAAAAATACTGTGAGAAAATCGCCAGTATATGTCTTGACTATGGCGCACTTGATGTTTTTGTAGCCGACTCAACTCAAAAACAGGAAGAAATATTGCACATAAGGAGTATGGTCTACGAAGCATTGAAAACATCAACAATCGAGATTTTGGATGTTGTGATGCCACCATCCCAAATGGCATCTCATATTACCTTTGTCAAAAAACTTTCTCTTTCCCACAATGTGTGGCTTCCAACCTATGGACACGCGGGTGATGGCAATCTGCATACGCATATTATGAAAGTAAACCTTGAAAGAAAAGAGATATCTCAGTGGAGGGAAAAATACAAACAATTGAGAGAGGAAATAATACTGGATGCAATACATCGCGGTGGAAAAATTTCAGGAGAACACGGAATAGGATTGGTAAAAAAAGAATACCTTGAAAAGTGTCTTGGGAATGAATATATAAGTGTTCTGAAAAAAATAAAAAGTACTCTTGATCCTCTCTCAATTTTAAATCCAGGGAAAATTTTTGACCCTTAGACTATAACGAAACTATTGCGTATCTTGCACTCAAAGAAGAAACATCTTCTCCTGCATAATAAGAAATGAGCAACCGATTTTTATCAAGCAAAATTCCTGAGGGATGGCCAAAACTCCATGTGTTCATATCATCCCAGTACTGTGCATAGGAACTTTCTCCCGAAATTCCCTTCTGTTTTTTTTCAGGACTTTGATAGATAATCAATTCTTTATCAAACCTCCATGTTTTTCCACCGTCTTGAGAAAATATCAACCTCATAGAACCCGGATAGTGCCTGTGCACATAGAAACAAAAAAGCATTCCGCCAGAAACAGGAATAGGCGCTGCTATCTGGCCCTTAATACCGGTTGATACAGGTGATGCCCAGGTTAGAGTATCTGGATTCCCATACGAAATATGAATCTCAACATCTCTTTCATTCTTTCTGTCATAAGTCCAGAACATTGTTATAATCTTTCCTGAGTCAGGGTCAAAAGCGCTTCTCTGGTCCCAGTAGTAAAGTGCATTTTCAGGATGTCTTGCGATTGTTATAATTCTATCAAATTTTATTCCATCCTCGCTAAAAATTGCCCGTGCGGTATGAAAAGAACAATTACCGGGTATTTCAGGTCCATAGGTTTCAAAAAATGCAAGATATCCCTCTAGAATTTTCAACACTGGTCCGGTTACTGCAGGACCAGGCAAATTTATATTTATAACTCTGTAATTTGACCAGGTTCTTCCCATATCAGAAGAATCAACAAGAATCAGTTTTGCAGGTAAAATTGTATCACTTGAAGCATCATAAAGTTTAGTACTTTCGCTACAATCAAACCACGAAAGCAATGCAGAAATCCCGCCATCTTTTCTTTCAAACAACTCAACCACTTTAATATCGCCCTTTTTCCCTTCGAATTCTGTCTTAAAACCAGTAAATACAACATCCCATTTAGATTCATTAACAAATTCTGCAATAACTCCATTACCATCCGCTGAATCCTTTCTGCTTCCTACCCTGAAACTTGAAAAAATTCTTCCACTCGAATGTTTGAACAAAGCAGTAAACATACACACCTTTTTTTCTGTTTTTGCATTTCTTGCATCAAAAATAAATCCCTGTTTTTCAATTTTCATAGTCCTATCTCTCGGAAAGAACTTCAGGGTTAACGATATTTGGTGGAACATCTCCCTTGAAGAAAGCAATGATATTTTCAGCAGCCATCAAAGCCATCTTTGTTCTTGTTTCAATTGTTGCACTTGCGATATGCGGCAGCAACACTACATTGTTCAAAGAAGGAAGTTCTGGTTCAATCTCTGGTTCATTCTCATACACATCCAGGCCTGCACCCCATATCCTTTTATTTTTCAGGGCATCAACAAGTGCCTTTTCATCAACAACTGCTCCCCTGGAGGTATTTATCAGAATTGCTGTTTTCTTCATCATAGAAAATTCCTTTTCACCAATAAGATGCCGTGTTTCTGGCAATAAAGGCACATGGATTGAAATGAAATCTGATTCTTTTAGAAGTATTTCAAGATTCACAAATTGCGCACCTACATCTTTTTCAAGTTCAAAGTTTCTTTTTACATCGTGGTAAAGAATCTTCATTGAAAACGCTGTTGCCTTTTTTGCAAAATTAGCACCAATTCTTCCGGCACCTATAATCCCAATGGTTTTACCGGTTATTTCCATTCCAAGAAAAAGTTCTGGCGCCCAGCCTTTAAACTTACCTTCCCTTGTAAATTTATCGGCTTCAACAATCCTTCTGGCAACAGAAAATAATAATGCCCATGCTAAATCCGCAGTTGCATCTGTAAGAACACCCGGAGTATTTGTAACAATTATCTTCCTTTTCGTGGCAGCGGCCACATCTATATTGTTATAACCAACAGCATAATTTGCAAAGATTTTGCATTGAGGACCTGCTGCCTGAAAAACTTCATCGTCAATGACATCTGTCAATAAGCATAATACTGCATCCTTACCTTTCACCTTTTCAAGCAATTCTTTTTTTTCAAGGACCCTGTCTTCAAGATTTATTTCAACATCACAACTTTTTTCAAGTAGTTCAATTGCAGGAAATGGTATCTTCCTTGTAATGAAAACCGCTGGTTTTTTATCCATAAATATCTCCTTTTCTATTCAAGGAGCAGCCATGCCTGTTCCAGTGTCCTTTTAGAACTGGCAATGATTATATCAGAATTCTGTCCCGCAACAGGTTTGACTTCAAAACTAAGTGGTATTCTACTGTCAGGATTTAAAAAACCTATATCCTTTAGAAGTTGAAGAAAATCTGCAAGTTCACGTACTCCAATTTCAGTTTCCGGGTAACCAAATGGCGGATGATAATCTCCATAGAGTGGAGAATTTTTATCTGAGATAAGGCAATTACCAATGTGGAGATGAGTAATGAACTCCTTTACAGGAATAATTGCCTGTGGTAAAGTTTCACCCAGAAGAGGAATATGGCTTAGATCCACAAGAAGTCCGAAATTATCAAATTTTTCCCTTACTCTTTCCGAAAACTTTCTTGCCAAGGAAGATGGACCGATTAAACTTTTTTTATCAATATCAAAATCAAAAATCTCAAGTTCTATCAGCATTGAACCTTTTTCTTTTGCATACTTGCAAATTCTTTCTGCGGAATCTACAAGAAGTTCAAATGCATAATCTTTTGAATTATTATCATACTGCCCGCTGAGAAAAGAAAGACCTTTTGCTTCAAGTTCATAAGCCTGGTCAACACATTTTTTCATCATTTCAATGGATTTTTCTCTAACATCTTCCCTTACATCATTGAGGTTTAATTTATTTCTCAATAATACTGGCTGCGCACCAAAATAAATTTCCATTCCAGAGCTTTTCAATAAATCCTTGATATTTTGTCTTGTTGTATAATCACTGATGTAAGTTACCTCTATTACCTCAAAATATTCATCACATGCTATTTTTGTTATTGTATCTTCAATATCAATACCATTCATGGTTTCAGGAAAAGCCATAAAATGCACAATGCCTGGCTTGAAAAATTTTTTAACTGATGTGTCCATACTTACTCCTTATATTGACATAGATTTTAACATATGATATTAGAATTATTGATATATTCTGATAACAAGGTGGAAATTATGAAAAAAATCATATCAGGAATTGTCGTGGTACTGTTACTGTTGTCGTTTTCATGCGGAAAAAAAAGCGAAAAGCAACAAGCACCACAAACCTCTGGAAATCCCATTGAACAGTATGGCGGAGTAATGTCAAAAACTCTGCAAAGGGCAAAGGGAATGGATTCAGTATTACCGATAAAGCAACTGATAGATTCTTTTTATGTAGAACAGGGCAGGTATCCATCAACACTGCAGGAACTTGTGGAAAAAAATTACATAAAGGAAATTCCTGCACCACCTAAAGGACTTAGATACAAATATGATCCATCTTCAGGAAAAATTGCATTAGAACCAGAAAATTAGTCCTGCGGAAATTTAAATATTCTGATATAGGTAATATTCACAAGTCTATCGGATGCATACCACTCCATCCTCCAGACACCTTGACCCCGTTCATTGATTAAATCTCTTGCCTCGTATTCCTGACACCAGATTGTAGTTTTTGCGGTTTGTCTCAGCTGTTTCTCCCTATAGATACTTCCATCAGGTGCAATTAATTTAAACGATAAAGGAGTTCCAGGTTTTTGTCTGAAGTATGCAACAAATGAAATGTGTTCTTTTTCCAGAAAACAGTCCTTGATACCTTCCCATTCATCAATCTCTATTTTCCCATTCTGATTTCTGTCAATCCAGTAATTGCAGGAGAAGAAATCAGGGGTGTATAAAATCTCTTTTTTTTCGTTATCAAGAAAACCAACACATCCGCATAACACACTTGCGACCAAAACAATCGATGCCCGCCGTATCATTGGCTCCTTTATTACACAGAATCACTCAGATTTTTTCTGGAATATGTTTTCCAGCCACTGTTTGGCAAGATCTTTTGCGCCAAGGGCAAATGTTAGGGAAATACCGAAACACACTGAAGCAAGTACTATAATGAAGACACTTGCTATAAAATCTGCGGCAATATTGAATTCCTGTATTGCAATCACAGCACCAAACACAACGATGGCAACCTGGGTAATTCTTGCAAGAAAATCTGCTTCCTTAATGCCAGCGTTGGAAGCTGCCGTAAATACAATACCCCTGAACAATTTCCCGGCAAACAAAGCAACAATGAAAACAATCAACCCGATGATAAATCTGGGGATAAAACCAATTATGGAATCAATCACTGAAGGAGGTAAACTTAAACCAGCCACATTAACCGCAAGGAAAATCACCACAAGTATCACGATCCAGTAAACAGCAATTCCTATAAGTTCAGACACTGTCTTTTCTATCTTACCTTTATCAAGAAATGCCTTGAGCCCTGAATCTTCAGCAAACTGGTCAATCTTTATTTTCTGTAAGCCCTTAACGACAAGGATATAAATCAACTTTGCCACCAGCCATCCTACGATAAATGTCAGAAGCGCTCCAAGAAGTTTTGCCAGTCCAAGCCAGAATCCTGCAGACATCTGTTTTAAAGGTACAAACAGACCTTCTTCTGCTCCCATATTTCCTCCATGTTAAGGGTTCGAATTTACTATTGAAAATATATTATCACGAGACAGAACACAGAGCAAATATCAAATCATAAAGAGATTAGCCATCAAGAATCCTTTCTGCTTCCTCTCTTTGAGCATCCATTATATAAGGTATTCCAGAAATTTTACTTGCTTCCTCAGTAAGACAAACTAGGTCTTCACGAGCCAGTGAATCAAGACGAAAACTCCTTGCACCAGCCATCAACTGGCTTAAACCGGTTCTTAACTTATCTATAAATGTAAAAATAGCAATAGCCCCGAATGGTATCTGTTCAATTTTCTCTCCATATTTATCTTTAAGAACTGTATAGGTTGTGAATATCTCCTCTGGCTTTTTTCCATACTTTGCCACATTTGAAGGCAATGTATCCCATCGTCCATTCCCTTTGCCTGTCAAGGCTTTTTGAATATTATCACCAACAAATCCCGGAATCATCAGTGCCCTTCCCATGCAAACAGCATTAAAATAAGGGGTACCCATTGCTAGGACTTTGAATATATGATCCTCTGTTGAAAAACCACCAGCCATAGCAAGATCCGGTATCCATTTATTTTTTCTTGCCAGTTTCTGAGCAAATTGATATGCAAGACACTGAAGATAAAATGTTGGTATTCCCCATTCTTCCATCATCCGCCATGGACTCATACCAGTACCACCACCTGAACCATCCAATGTGACAAGATCAACTCTGGCTATTGATGACCATTTTATTGCCATTGCAAGTTCACGGGCACCATAAGCACCGGTTTTCAAACTGACCCTTTTTACTCCGATACTCCTTCTCAGATACTCCACTGTTCTGACAAATTCTTCCTCATCTATAAAACCTAGACGCGAATGCCTTTCGAATTCTTTGATACCCCCTTTTCTGAATGCTTCCTGTATTGCTGGATTTGAAGGGTTCGGGACAATAATATAACCGCGTTTCTGAAGCTCAATCGCCCTTTCTAAATTTCTTATTTTAATCTCTCCACCAATTGATTTTGCACCTTGGCCCCATTTTAACTCTATTGATTCAACACCCAACTTTTCAACCACATACTCCGCAACTCCAAGCCGAGTATCTTCAACATTCAGCTGAACAATGATATCCCCATACTCCTCCTGCCATTCTTTATATATTCTTATACGACGTTCCATTTCTGGAGACCTGACAACCTTACCTTTATTATCAACTTGAAGTTCAGGATCAATACCACAAACATTCTCACCGACCACAAGAGAAATGCCGCTAATCGCTGCCCCTATTGCAAAGCTTTCCCAGTGCTTTTTTGCGATATCGGTTGAGCCAAGGGCTCCTGTAAAAATCGGCATTTTCATTCTGACTGGGTAAAGATGCCCGTATACTGCGGTCGTATCGACTTCTGGAAAAATGGCTTTATCCGGATTTGCTTCATTTATTGCCTTTGCTCCAAGAGCATATCCCATAATATTGAAATGGGAATAATCAACAGGATATTGTTTGTCACTTCCTGCTGTAATCTCACCAAAGGGACCAGGATATATTGCCTCTCTTCCCCTGAAGGAAGCTCTGAAAATCTCACAAAAACCAGTGCAATCCTCACGACATACAGTACATATCCCCGAATTCGGTGCAACATCTCTTGAACGATTTCTCGTACTTGTTGCCTCATTTGCGTTCGGTCTTTGAAGATTCATAATACACCTCCGTAAAGATTAAAATAAGAAATAAACACCATTGTTGACAAACCATCACTGGTCTAAGGACTTCTTTGTCCGGTGGGCTTCTATGCCTTGATATAAATTCTATCCACCAGAAGAATTCTGTCAAATGTTGTGTTATAATTACTAATAAAGGGGGAAAAAATGCCACGCAAAACTTCCTACAGCAAGCAAATAGAAGCATTATCAAAAATTAGTCAGGCGATTTCATCAGACCTCTATTTGGAAGACATACTGAAATTAATTGTAACTGTTACTGCGGAAGTGATGAATTCAAAAATATGTTCATTGATGCTTTTGAACGAAAAAAATGAACTGGTCCTTAAAGCAACGCAATCAATAAGCGAAGAATATAAAAAGAAACCGCCATTAAAACTTGGTGAGGGAATTGCTGGTATCGTAGCAAAGGAAAACAGACCCATAATAGTTGAAGATGTAAAACGGGATCCCCGTTATGTTCATCAGGATATCGCAAGAAAAGAAGGTCTATGTTCCCTTGCAAGCGTACCCTTGAGCGTGAAAGGTAAAATTATTGGGGTCTTCAATTTATATACATCAACACCGCACAAGTTTACAAAAGGAGAAATTGAAACACTTATAGCCGTGGCAAATCAAGCAGCAATAGTTATTGAAAATTCAAGGTTGCTTGTACAAACAAAAGTAATTCAGGAAGAACTGGAAACAAGAAAACTTGTGGAACGTGCCAAGGGAATTCTTATGAAACACGGATTAACAGAGGAAGAAGCATTTAAGAAAATTCAGAAAAAAAGCATGGATTTACGAAAACCAATGAGAGAAATCGCAGAAGCTATAATCCTTTCAGACGAAATACAAAAATAATGAGTATGCTCAATAAGAATATATTTTGCCGTATGGCCTGTGTGTAACCGGTACAATCTTTTGAAATCCACATTTACAAATTTTTTCCACATCTTCACCAAAATACCCACAAAATCTTTCAAGATAAGGCATTATCCTGTAATATTCATCCTCTTTCACATCAAATACCCTGACCTCTTTACCCAGAATTACTTCTGGTATCCTGCCCCTGACATATATAGTACCACCGTGCATACC
>JAOAAW010000179.1 GCA_026418655.1 bacterium
CCTTATGTCCAGGGCTACACACGTGCTACAATGGCCGATACAAAGGGAAGCGAAGCCGTGAGGCGGAGCAAATCTCAAAAAGTCGGCCCCAGTTCAGATTGCAGGCTGCAATCCGCCTGCATGAAGCTGGAATCGGTAGTAATCGCGGATCAGCTACGCCGCGGTGAATACGTTCTCGGGCCTTGTACACACCGCCCGTCACGCCAGCTGAGTCGGGAGCGCCTGAAGATGTCTTTAAGGCATCGAGGGCGAAACCGGCAAGGAGGGCGAAGTCGTAACAAGGCAGCCGTACCGGAAGGTGCGGCTGGATCACCTCCTTTCTTCGGAGAAAAACATAATACCGGGGTTCACTGTATCCAGATAAAAGGGCAGGGTTTGTAAAAACCCTGCCTTTTTTATTGAAATAAACATAACCAACATTTTGACAAATAATTAAGTTTATAGTATAAATATACGTCCGGGCGCATAGCTCAAGGGCAGAGCACTGTGCTGATAACGCAGGGGTTCGTGGTTCGAATCCACGTGCGCCCACCAGTAATAATTCAGCAAGGGTTTGATCCTCTGAATTCTTGTGCAACCCTCGTTCAGTCTGTGATTTTACAACAAATGACTTGTCTTATTGGAATAGATTTCATCCAAAAATACCGTGTGCCGAGACCTTTATAGATTTCTCAATCATAGCTTTTACCAGCACGTCAACACTATGGATCACGCTTTTCCAATTGGACTATTTCAAAATCGTAAAGTTCAGGAAGGATCAATTTAAATGATTTTCCTGTTTTGATAACTCTTAGAGTTGTTCTTGATTTGAGTGCTCGGCCACTTAAAATGTCCAGTCCACTAATAGTTATCTTAACATTGTGCAACGATTGGACAAAGTTTATTGGTCTTTTCAGCCCTGTGGTAAGATTTATTAAATACAAATAAATGTACTTTCCTTTTTTTCTTAAAAAGACTTCAATATGATTATTACCTTCAAAAATGATATAACCCTTTGTCATACACTTACAGATGTTCTTCATAATCTCAAAATACTCTATAAATCCGAAATTTTCTATAGTACTCCCATAATTCCCGGCAAAATGTATACTGGTACCTCTACCATAACTGTTTACAACCATCATCGGATTTTCAGAAATTTTTGGTATACCATCGTATCTTCCTTTTAACCTCTCGCAGAAGAAAACTACTGGTTTACCTGAAGCAACTTCTACAAGAATTCCATATTCAGGTGCAGGAATGAATTTTTTCTTGATATTTTTCAAAAATTTATCTGTTTTTGGGCTGGCAGGTATTACATAATCGTGTTTCATTGGACCAATAATTTTCCCTGCAAAATTTATACCAAACACATCTCCTAATCCGAAATTTTCTCTTCTATTACCATTCTCATCATACAGAGACGTTTCAAAACTTGCTACAATGTTCCCTCCATTCTGGACGAATCTTCTGATTTTTTCACAATCCTCTTTTGATAAACACGCAGCATTCGGGAATATAACCAGATCATACTTTGTTATTGAATCAAGATTACAGTCATCAATGACATCAAAAGGAATCCTGGTTTTTGAAAGACATTGATAAAAACCGTCAAACTCCATGTGTAAATCTCCAATTTCTTCGCCTTCAACCACTGAAGTAAAATCTGTTAATGGTACACTTGACCCAGAATATACTTCTGCTGCCTTTGCGGGCCAGACAAGTGCAACTTTTGCAAGAGATTCTGTATCATGAAATGCTTCAGGATGTCTTTTTATAAAATTCCCGAATTCTGAAATTGCTTTCATTTCGGGTTGATAAATATCATCCGGAAACAATGCGATCCAGTAGTTGGCGCCTGAAAAACATGTTTCATAAAGCAACATCGATATTTCTTCTTCCGGTAGTATGTACCAGCTCCATGGTTTATGCCCCGCACAATCAAAAACAACGGCTGGTTTATTACCTGCCTGGGATGAAATCAATTTTCCTGTCATTCCGGGTTTAAAGATGGACGTTTGATTGAGGTTTCCATAAAGAAAACCACCTTCGGCTCCAAGAATATCTGTATGTTTTATAATACGGTAATTATCCCTGCCTGTTGGCCAATAAGGCCAGTTGCTGTTGCCATTCATATAAAAAAGAATTTCTGGGTTTATATCTTTTATTATTCTGTTTGATTCCTCAAGGAATTTTTCCATGCTTTCTGCCTGAAATTCAATAAAGGTTTTCCACAAGTGATGTTTTCTATCAGACTTCGGTGGTAAATTTTCACCTGTTTTGTTTTTGAAAGATGCACGACAATACTGGCAATAACATGTGTTTACAAAAAATATCGGGCCATCATAAAAAATGCCATCAATTTCATATTTACAAAGGTCTTTCAGAATCTGGAAGACCCATTCCCTGTAAGGGCTGTTTATGCAGAATGAAGTTCCTGTTCCATAAACATTCATTATAGGTGAACCATCTTCTTTAATCTGTATCCAGTCTGGATGCCGGTTTCCGAAACCAGGTGTGTACCAGTGTACATTAAAATAAACTATTACCCTGATACCGTATTTCTTTGCATAAGGAAGGTATTCTGCAAGCCGGTCAGGGTTTTGTCTCAAAGCAACAGATGTTTGGAAATATAAAGAGTTATCATCAAGACCTGAACCAAACTCCTGTGTTGAAAGTTCCATACAATGAAAATGCTGGACATTACCACCCAATTTTTTTACAGCTTTTGCAAGGATTTCAGGAGAAAATCTTTTCAGGTCAAAACAATCAACAATTTCAATGATTCGCAATGGTTCTTTTTCCCACCAATGAATAGTCTTTTCTGATAGTTTCATGCCATTGAACGGGCTTTTTTTAGCAATGCAATAATCTTTTCTTCGTGTTCAGGAAAACATAGCCAGAAATTGATACTTCTGGGTTTAACTGTTGCATACCTTTCATAAAGTTTTTCAAGTTCATCAATAGAAAGAGCGTCTATTTCCCATTCTTTAATAAGAAGTGTAAATTCACACGGACAATGGTCTTTTAAAATCTCGGGGGTTAAATACTGGTCAGCACTCGGATCATAAAGGTCAAGCTTTACCTTTTTAAGCAGGGATAAATGGTTAATTCTCAAAAGTTCACTGTGCAGGTGTTTCTCAGTTGCCTTCATCTCTGAATATAAAATTTCCCAGTATGGAAGCACAAATTCCTCAAACATAGAAGGTGGAAACAATCCAGCAAAATCATCTGGTATACCGACAGGTCCTGGCCCAGTCTCAATTCCAAGTCTTTTCCTTATTGCATTTGAGTAATTTACCGCCTGTCTCTTA
>JAOAAW010000181.1 GCA_026418655.1 bacterium
GGGTATTATGACTCGCAAAATGTAAGGCTCTGGCATGAAAAGATTATTCCAATCCTAAAAGGAATGGATCCGTGGAAACATAATATAACAAGTCATATATGCAGGCCCCAGGCAGATCCTATGGTCTGGATTGCAAAAGGACTTGAAACACTTGTGAGCAATGCCTATAGCCAGACAATAGTTGATACATTGAGAGAATATTATTTCAAAAGAAAGCCCTTTAATAAACCCATGCAGGTTCATGAGTTTGGTGTCGGAAGAAACGCAACAGAACTTGAAAATAATCTTCACGGAGGTATCTGGGTATCTTCCCTTTCGCCAATGCTTGGTACTGCTTTATTCTGGTGGTGGCCATTTATTGATAAAAAAAACCTTTACTTTCATTACAGGGCAGTTGCTAAATTTCTTGAAGGACTTGATAGAAGAGGTAAAAATTTTCAGTGGACCACAGCAAGGATTGTTTCTATTTCAGGAGAAAAATCATCCAGGGCAGGGGTTACAGGAATTCAAAACGAAGATTCTGCTTATTTATGGGTGTATGATTCTTCAATTTTCAATTCAAGGACACCGTCAGAAAAGGCTGAACTAATTGAAAATGTGAAGATTATGATAGAAATTTTCAGACCAGGGGCTTATAACATTGAATTCTGGGATACCTATAAGGGTGAAAAATTTTTGTCTTTTGAGAAAAATTTTGATACTGGTGAGTGTGAAATTGATCTGAAGCCCTTCTTAAAGGATATCGCCATTAAGATTGAGATGAAAAAATGAAAAAATACGCCATTTTCTTTTACGCAATTTCAGTTTTTTTTGTTAACAATTCATCTGCCGGACAAATAACAGCAAAAGTAGAAATAATAGAAAAGAATTTAAAACAATTTCAACCAATCGCAGTGGCTGAACTGCCTTTTCCTGAATATGGTTATGTTTATGTTACTGACAGGAATGGTTTGAAAGTCCAGTCAATGAGATTAGTACCAGATGAAAAGTATCAGAGAAACAGAATTTATTTCAGGACAAATAATGAAGATATTTACTTTGTACACTGGCTTTCAGAAGAAAGAAAAACTGAAACCGCAATTTTTGAAATTCCTGAAGGAAAAGTGATTCTTGATGATTATCTAAATCCCTCTGCAAGGACTTCTGGCTTCTGGTTCTGGGTTTCACGTCCGGTGTTAAACGGAAGGTTCTCTCATACAGGGCGCAGTCAATTGAATATTAATTCTCATTATACAGCAATGGTTCCTGTTCAGAAAGCAACAGGTAAGGATGTCATTTATCAATATGTCTTTCTTGACAGGAATAATCCTCCGCAGGAGATAATGATGGAAGTTCAGGTTCAAAGGAGAAGATCTTTTTATTTTTCGTGGGGGACAGATGTAATAAAATGGAAAGCTCTTGATAAGATACGGATGGGCGAATTGCCTGATAAAGGTAAATGGGCTGTTCTGATTATTCCGGTTGAAAAAATGGGAAAGGATGTTGAAATTTCGGGTATTGGTTTTTATAATGCAGGTGGAAAAGTATTCTGGGACTATACAACAATCGGAAATCCCGCCCTGCAAACAAAGGTTATTGAATGGAGAAAAAAGGATAAAAAGATAAGTGCTTTTTTTGAAAAAGAAATTTTTGGACCTTTTACATTTGCCAGCAATGAATTTTATGTTGGAACATTTGATGCATCAGCTTCCACCGGTGTAGATACATACATCTGGAACTATGATAATACTGTGAGCACTGGAAAGAGCATAAATGCTATTTTTGATGGTAAATCACAGAGCAGAGTGTCGCTGTTATGTTTGAGCAGGTCTAAAGAATCAGATGTTTTTTCTGAAACGATAATTTTTCAGAAATCAGTACCAGAAGAGATAAGGCTTTTTCTCAAAATTCTTCCTCATAGAAACATCGTATATGCCGGCGAGGAGTTTTTTATTCCAGTTCAGGTAGGTTCTCTGATGTCAACAATTGTACCGGTTGAATTTTCGGATGGAAACGGAAAAGTTTTTCTCAAATTATTACCGGGCAGGGAGAACGCGTTTGACAGGAATTTGTTCTTTTCTATTGCTGAACCTGGAGTCCGTATCATTGAAATTAAGATCGGTACATTCACAATTGCTCAAAAAAAACTGAAATTTCTACCTGTTGATGATGTGGATGAAAAAAATATTGAAGGACCTTATCTTGTTGATAGTTCTGGTGCAAGGATTGTTGCTTTTATACCCGATTATCGTTTTTCAGAGAATATACCTGCAATTGTTATAACCAAACTGTTGTTGATCGGCGATATTCCTCCTGGTTTTTTTGAAATGCTAAAGCATCAATATTTCAGAGATATTGAAGTCGTATGGTTTAAATATCCGGAATCATCAAGAAGCTATCACGCAATTATGAATACACTCTGGGTTAAAAAACAGATTGAGAATCAAAACTTTGATGCTGTAATTCTTTTTCCGCCACTGGATGCTTTGTTGAGGAGAACCCCGGTTGATGAATATGTTTCAACACTTGATACCTGTATATGGTTTTTAAGTAGGCATGCAAAGAGGATTATTTGTGCGACTCCTTTTCCCTCAGCACCATTACCAGAGATATTTTTTCCGTATGCAAATTCTACAAAGAATCTATGTAAAAAAAGAAATGTGGTATGTCTCGATTTATACAACGTCTATACTAAAATAGAAGGATGGACTGAACTTTTCAGTGTCGGCAGAGGTGTCTATAGAAATTTTCCATCTCAACAGGGTTATGAAATTCTGGCAGAATCAATCGTAAAAATTCTAAAAGATTTGTGAAGGAGGCTAAATGAAAATTGAGAAAAAGTTGTTTCTGGATGTTGATGCAGTAGGCAGACCTGTGTTTCCTGGGTTTATCAGTTATATAGATGAAAAAAAACCTTTTCTCATTCATAGGTTTGGAAGACTTGATTTTTCAGACGGGTATGATGATTTTTGCGACTCGTTCAGTTATGATAATGGCAGGACCTGGACAGAACCTTTTCTTAAATTGAAAGGATACACAGATGGAGGAAAAAATATAAGATATGTTGAAAACGCCTGTTTTTTTGACAGGAAAAGGAAAAAACTTTTTACCTTTGTTTCAAAAAGGACATACTCTGACAGTCGTATTGAGGTTGATGGGCCTTCTTGGGTTGTTTACGATGTCTTTGATATAGAAAAGAATATATGGAGCGGAGAGAGAGAAGTAAAAATTGATTTGCCGGGTGGACTTTTAATTAGTTTCTGTTTTCCTCTTCAGATTGATGACAATACTGTCTTGATACCTGCGATTACCCGTGAGGTGGATGCAAATGGAAAAATTGTTCATTACAGGGGTTGCTGGGCACCTGCAAATATGGCTCTCACAGTTAAAATGAACATAAATGAAGATGATACAGTGGATTTTATTCCCGGAAATCCTGCCTGGATTGAACTTGACAGGAGTTCTCGTGGAACTGGCGAGAATACAATTATTAAATTGAAGAATAAAAAGCTTGCCATGGTTTGTAGGGGAGACAACAGTATGTTTCCCGAAAAACCAGGCTACAAGTGGGTGTGTTTTTCAGATGATAATGGGATGAACTGGTCTGCACCAGAACCATTTATGTGTGATGATGGGACAATTTTTGAATCTGGTTCAAATGGTTCTGCCTTATTGCGTTCAGTGAAAAATGGTAAAATCTACTGGATTGGAAATTTGTGTATAGAAGAAGGTCTACGGGCAAAAGGTAACTGGCCAAGATATCCGCTTGTTATAGCAGAGATAAAAGAAGAACCGTTTTCAATAATCAAGGCCTCAATTACTATTATTGATACAAGGATGTCTGATGAACCAGAGACAATTCAGCTATCTAATTTCAGATTTTATCAGGATATAGAGAGCAGTGATATAATGCTTCTGTTAACCAGATTCGGAGAGAGAGATATAAGGAACTGGAAAAACGCTGGGTATTACAGGTACAGAATTAAACTGGAAGGTGTGTCATGACCATAGGTGTGTTAAAAGAAATCAAGATTGAGGAATACAGAGTTGGTTTAACACCTGAAAGTGTCAAAAGTCTGGTACAGGATGGGCATATGATTATGGTTGAGAAAGACGCTGGTTCTGGTTCTGGGTTTCATGATGAATTGTATTCTCAGGCAGGCGCAAGAATTGTTGATAGGTTTGAGATTTTTAATTCCGCAGACCTGATTGTAAAAGTTAAAGAGCCTCAGATGTCTGAAATAGAACTTTTAAAGCCGGGACATATTGTTTTCACCTTTTTTCATTTTGCTTCAAATCCTGATATGACAATTGCTCTTGCAAGAAAAAAGGTTACATGCATTGCATACGAGTTGATTGAAGATCAGGGAGTAAGACCGATACTTAAACCAATGAGTGAAATTGCGGGTAAGTTAAGTATTCAACAGGGGATGAAGTATCTTGAGAAACCCTGCGGTGGTAAAGGTATTCTTTTGATGGGTACAGAAAATGTTGAATCAGGAAAGGTTGTAATTCTTGGTGGGGGAGTGGCTGGAAGCTGCGCTGCAGAGATTGCTTATAGGATCGGCGCAAAGGTTGTGATTATTGAGAAAAACGTTAACAAAAGAGAAATTTTGAAAGGTAAATTTCCAGGCGCTGAAATCCTAGAATCAAATCATGATAACATTATAGAAAGTTGTAGAAGGGCAGATATTGTTATTGGTTCAGTTTTAGTTCCTGGTCATCGGCCACCTATTTTATTAAAGCGAAGTGACCTTGAGTATCTTGAAAAGGGTACAGTGCTCATAGATATTTCAATTGATGAAGGAGGGGTTTTTGAGTCAAGTCGTCCAACAACACATAAGGAACCGGTTTTTGTTGAGTCAGGGGTTGTACATTACTGTGTTCCGAATATGCCAGGAATTGTTCCCAAAACATCCACGATTGCGTTGAATGCTGCCAGCATGCCATATGTAAAGATTATTGCTGAATACGGTGAAAATGCGGGAAAGTTCTGTGAAGCAATCAAGAAAGGATGCGCAATTCTGAATGGAGAGATTTTAAATCAGGATGTGAGAGAGACCCTTGAATTAAAAGGCTAAAATTTTTTCAAAATTTTCCTGAAAGAATCAATTGTAAAGTCAATAACATCTTTTGAGACACTGAGAGCGAACTTGGTAAGCAAAGTGGAATGGCCTTCATAGTAAGCATGGACCCTCAGCCATATTCCCTTTTCAATACATTTTTTGTGAAACAAAAGAGCAAGTTGTTGGTTCCTTAGTTTGATACCTGAAAGTAGTCCTTTTCCCTGAAAGGAAATAATGATATCAGGGAATTCTTTCACCAGGTGTTTGAGGGATTCTTCATAATAATGTGAAATTTCTACAATCTTTTTAAGATTTTGTTCTATTAAATTTAGACAACATAAAGCCATAAATGCAGGTAAAGGTGCATTTCCATTTGTACTTATTGCGTCATACTGTTTTAATGAATCAAATTTTCTCTTATAAACAATTGCAGAAAGTGGATGAAATCCTGCGGTGAGACCCTTACCGAGAACCAAAATATCAGGGACAATGTCATATTGCTTATACATAAAAATTTCAGGATACCAGCAACATGTTTGTATCTCATCGACGATCATGAGCGCGTCAACCGATTCTGTAAGATGTCTTGCTTCCTGAATGAAATCTCTATTCAATAAAATGGCTTCTCTGTTCATCATGACGGGTTCAAAGAAAAATGCCGCAATGTTGTTTTTGTGTTTTTTGAAAATATCTCTGAGGCTTTTTATATCATTCGGCTCAACCATTTCAAAGATAAGATTTTTTGAGAAAAGTTCCTTCCACATACCCCTTAATCTCTGCATCAGAAAATCTGTTCCGTGATAGTTTCCATTCAAGGAGATGAATACGATTTTTTTAGCACCTGGCTTAATTTTTTTGAAATAATTAATAGCAAGTTTCATTGAGGTTGAACATGCCACAGAGCCAGTTGCTATACCCAAAAGCACTGTATTCAATAAGTCAGGATTATTCTGAACATGTCTAATGTCTGTGTCGGAGTTACAGATTTTCACAAGTTTTTCAGACAATTTTTTGACATAAAAACCCGGAATATTACTATGGCAATCCCATGGAATACCTATTTTTAAAGCATGCTGAAGATTTTTCATCAAATCAGGATTGTTATAGCCCCACGTCATCTGGTAGTGACCAGCGGTTGCATCAAGAAAAAGTTTTCTTCCTTCAGTGATATAAAAAACACCTTTACCCGTGAGAAAATCGTGTTGTTCAGGTTCAATAACATAAGATTTCTGGAACCATTTCTTTTCTGTTCGGGGAACAGAAGGAAGATTTGTTATAATCCTGCCAATATTTTTCAGCAAAATTTCAGGCGGTGTGCTTTCAAGGAAATTATTGGCAGATTCAATGCTTCTGATTATATCTATTTTTTTTAAAATATCCATGGCTTTTACTTATAAAAAAACAGTTTTTCCGGTCCTTGAAGATTCATAGGAAGATTCTATTATCTTTTGGACATTCAGTGCTTCTTCAAATGATGGGCTGGCTGATTTATCATAAATGATTGAATATAAAAATGAATGTAAACAGGCAATATGTGAACGGATCCAGCCGATACTGAATTTTGCAAGTGGCATTCCTGTTGCATCCGGATATCTCTGGACAGTTTCAATTTTCTTATAGCCCCTCAGCCCGCCAATTGGTGAATCCGGTTCATTCATACTGTAAACGGATAACCAGTTTGGTTCCATTGAGTTAAATGCAACTGCACCATCAGAACCATAGATTTCAAATCTCACCTCATCATTTGTACCAGTGGCTATCTTGGATGCCTCAAGTACACCAGTGGCTCCGGTGGTTGTTTCAACTTCCAGAACTGCCACATCATCGGTTCTTTTATCAGGGGATGTAATATTTTTTGCAGTTGCGCGAACTTTTTTAAAGTTACCGACCAGATGAAGTGCGAGATCAATAATGTGCGAGCCAAGATCAACAAGTACACCGCCGCCGACCTTTTCAAATTCAGCTTTCCAGCTGTATGCTTTATTGGTCTGCTTTACGCAGGATGAATGAAGATATAAAAACCTGAAAAAATTTACTTTTCCAATGTAGCCATCCTCCATCAGTTGTTTTGCCCTCATTACTGCTGGAAAGAACCGCAACTGAAACACAACCTGCGTTTTGACACTTGATTTTTTTGCCATTTCAGTGAGTTCGCTTGCCTCTTTAACATTAAGGGCAAGTGGTTTATCGCAGTATACATGCTTTCCTGACTCCAGAGCTGCTTTTACAAATTCATAGTGCAGATGATTTGGAAGACAGCAACTGACAATATTGATATTCCTGTCTTTAACAAGCTCAGTGAAATCATCTGTGGCATATTTGAAACCAGCCTGTTTAATGGCTTTTCTCCTTGTTTCATCAGAAGATGCACAAACCCCTATAAGTTCTATTTCGGATGGAATATCATCATAATAAAATTTGACTGTTCTGTAACCATAGGCGTGAACCTTGCCTATGAATCCATAGCCCGCAATACCAACGTTGAATTTCTTAATGTCCATAAAAATATTCTATCATGCACTGACAGAAGTGGACAATGGTATTGCCTATTTTATTGAATGCAAAATCAAGAAAAGTGGTGCAAAAACAAGTGTTAATGTTGAAAGCAATTTAACCACAACATGCAGTGAAGGTCCAGCAGTATCCTTGAATGGATCTCCTACAGTATCTCCAACCACTGCTGCTTTATGTGCAAATGAACCCTTTCCACCATAAGCACCAGCCTCAATGTATTTTTTTGCATTATCCCATGCACCACCACCGTTATTAAGAACAAGTGCCAGAATAATGCCGGCAATGGTTCCCACCATGAGCGTTGCCCCAACCGCTTCAGGTCCCAGAAGTACACCAACGAGAAGAGGGACTATAACAACTGTTAACCCTGGAATAACCATTTCCTTCAATGCACCCCTTGTACAGATATCAACTGCCTGTGCATAATCTGGTTTTTCTTTTCCTTCAAGTATTCCCGGCGTTTCTTTAAATTGTTTTCTAACATTGTTAATGATGTAATAGGCAGCGTTTCCAACTGCCCTTATTGCAAAGGCTGAAAAGACAAAAATCAACACAGCACCAAACATTGCGCCAACAAATACAATGGGTTTTGCCAGATCAACAGATTTGAGATGAACATCGGTTAAGTATGCTGAGAAAAGCAAAAATGCTGCAAGCGCCGCAGAACCAACAGCATATCCTTTTGTTAATGCCTTTGTCGTATTTCCTATTGCATCAAGTCTGTCAGTTCTCTTTCTTATATTTTCACTGGCGCCTGACATTTCAACTATTCCGCCCGCATTATCAGTTATTGGACCGAATGTATCCATTGCAAGGATATAGGCGCATGGTGCAAGCATTCCCATAGTAGCCACAGCTGTGCCATATAATCCACCATCAGGTAAGCCTGTTGCATGACCCAAAAAATAAGCAATTAAAAGCGCGATAGAAATCACGATGATCGGTATGCCGGTGCATTCAAGGGCTACTGAAAAACCAGTAATTATATTTGTTGCGGGTCCAGTTTCAGATGCCCTTGCTATTGATTTAACAGGTCTGTATCTGTACTCAGTATAGTAC
>JAOAAW010000197.1 GCA_026418655.1 bacterium
GGCACTGGCATTGGAAAAGCAATTGCAATATGTCTTGCAGCTTATGGTGCCAAGATTGGTGTGCATTATAAGTCAAGTAAATTAGAAGCAGAGCAGACACTTGAAGAAATAAAAAAGCTCGGTTCTGATGGAATTCTGATACAGGCAGATCTTGCGGATGAAAAACAGGCAAACATTACAGTCGATACTGTTGTCTCTGCTTTCGGAAGAATTGATATTCTTGTTAATAATGCCGGGTCTCCAATTCAGAGAAGCAGAATTGAAGACTGCCCCGTAGAATTGTGGAAAGCGGTTTTTGATGTTAATATGACCAGCGCTTTTATGGTTACAAAGAGAGCAATTCCATATCTTAGAAAAACAAAAAATGGTGCGATAGTAAATATAATTTCCCTTTCTGTTCAAACGGGTGGAGCAAATGGAGCAGGTCCATACGCAGCTGCAAAGGGTGCCCTGCTTGTTTTCACAAGAACTTTAGCAAGAGAGCTCGCGCCTGAAATCAGGGTAAATGCAGTAATACCCGGTGTTATAGAAACTCATCACCATGAAATGTTCAGCACGCCAGAAAGGATGGAGCAGTATAAAAAGGAAACACCATTAGGCCGGAATGGAAAACCCGAAGAAGTGGCTGGGGCAGTGCTGTATCTTGTAAGTGATGCCGCATCATTCACCACAGGAGCAATACTGGATATCAATGGTGGAAGATTTCTCAGATAACCAGATTAAAAGAAGAATTAACCGTCTTTACGGGGATTTACTTGCAAAGCATGGGAATCCAACAAATTCAGGACAATGGGGATTCTGGTGTAAAAGACCAAAATCCGCAGAAGAAAAAGAAAAAGTTATTATTGAATCCATATTAACACAAAGGACAAAATGGAAAAATGTTGAGATTGCAGTAGAAAAATTACAGCAACATGATTTGCTGTCCCTTGAAAAAATCCTGTTAACATCAGCAAAAATAATTGAAAATCTCATCAAACCCGCAGGCTTCTATATGCAAAAAGCCACAAGATTAAGAAGCCTAGCTCATTTTTTTATAGAAGTTGTTGGTGGAATCGAAAAAGTTGAAATGATTGACACTCCCGAGTTGAGGAAAAAACTCCTTCAGATTAATGGTGTGGGAAATGAAACCGCAGATGATATACTTCTATATGCTTTTGAACGTCCTGTGTTTGTAGTAGATGAATATACCAGAAGATTTGCAATAAGGCATATGCTCTCGAAAAAACTTACTTATGATTATTTGCAGCAACTATTTGAAAAAGCTCTTAAAAAGGATTATAAAATATACCAGGATTATCATGCATTGATTGTCATTGAAATGAAGGGAGAAAAGTGATAAAGAGAGGTATAGCAACATTTACTCTGGATACCGGACAATGTCCGCGCTGGCTTTTTGAAAGAATGGTAAAACTTGGAAGCCAGATCGTTGAAATTATTGTAGATGAATATGGACCTGATGAATTCGTTTACCGAGTTTCGGATCCAGTGTGGTTTCAATCTTTGGGCACAGTGCTTGCTTTTGACTGGAATGCTTCAGGATTAACCACAGTGTTAACAGCATCCCTCAAGGAAGCAATAAGAGGGAAAGAAAAAGATCTCGGCATCTTTATATGTGGAGGAAAGGGAAAAACATCTCTCAAAACACCGGATGAAATCGCGAACTGGGGAGACAAATTAGCATTGCCTGAAAAAGGTGTAAAAAATCTCGTCTACGGTTCAAAAATCACCGCTAAAGTGGATAACAGTTTGATTCAGGATGGATATCAACTTTATCATCATGCATTTTTCTTTTCAAAAACTGGTGCCTGGAGCGTTGTACAGCAGGGAATGAATCAGAATAATCAAACAGCAAGGAGATATCACTGGTTTTCACAAAAAGTCACTGATTTTGTATGCGAGCCACATTCAGGAATAATAAGCCATATTATTCTCCCATGCTTAAATATGACAGCAAAAGAGAGTGAAGAAACAAGAAAAATCAGTACACAGCTTGTACAATCGGGGTATTCAGGCTTGATGAAAGATATCCAGATACTTAGAAAACATTCTGGAAACGTCTCAAAAATGATTGCTTTAAAGACAGGGCAACAGGAATTCGTATTTGCTGAATTTCAGAATAAGGAATTCTATTATCATCCTGTCGTTGAAGAAGATTTTTCTCAGAGTAAATATCTTGAAAGAATTATTGCAAAACTATGCGAATATAAGCCCGAAAGCTATGAAAAACTCATTGCTGTTGAAGGTGTGGGTCCTAAAACCATAAGAGCATTATCCCTTGTTGCCGAACTGATTTACAACGCACCACCTTCCTATAAAGATCCTGCACGCTCTTCTTTTGCCCATGGTGGCAAGGATGGAACTCCTTACAAGGTGGATCGAACCACCTATGACAACACAATTTCCTTTTTCAAAAGAATCATAAACAAAATGAAAGCGCCGGTCAGTGAAAAAAACAACATGCTTAAAAAACTCGAAAGAACTCTTTAAATCACAAGGGTATGATTAATTTCAACCAGAATCTGTCTCCTTCAGGTTTATTTTCTACTGACATCTCTTTTTGATACTTCATAATAAAACTCATTCTCTTTGCATCATATTTTACCTGTGGTCCCATCGCAAAAACATTGCCCTTATTTCCATCTCCAACTTTGACTCCATTTTGTTTGTCATCAGTCAACTGAGTATACCAGTAGCCACCGACTCCAAGTGTCCATCTTTCGTTGATTTTCTTTCCGATTGTATAATCGCAGTGAAATTCTTGACCTGACTTATAGTCAGTGGCATCATTTTCAAAATTGATATCATACATAAATTTTCCTGAAACTTCCCAACCGGTGTCTGTCATATAGGTAAAAGCAAAAACTGGTTCAACTGTCCAGTAGTTTCTTCCGACATTGGCAATATCATTTTTATCATAAGAACCGGTTGGAACAATAACTTCTATACCGGCTGCTGAATGAAAATTCTTTGAGTGCCAGGAAATAATGCAGGGATCAATAAATATATCTCCGAGTCCAAATTTTGAATCCTTTCCAGCCGGTGTTTTTACATCAACTGACATCAAGGGGATAAGAACATGCATACCCCAGTTTCCACCAAAAACTTTTTTATTTGTAACATAAAGAAATCTGGATACGTGTCCAATGACAGTCAGCTCAAATCCAGGAATAATGCTTTTTCCATGAGAATCCCTGAACGTATCAGAAAAATATCCAACAGTATAATTAATGTAGTAAAATCCGGGCGGCGGAACTGCACCTGCCATAAAATCTTCTGCGCCATTCGGGTACGATCCGCCACCACCTTCTGTAGCAAAACTGAGACCAGCAAAACCCAAAAATAAAATCACCAGCAGCATCTTTTTCATTTTCAATCCCCTTTGTTAAATAAACTCTGAAATTTCCGAATCTCTGTCTCTACATCCTCTTTTGTTAACACCGCGGATATCGCACATATAGCGTCTGCACCAGCACAAACCACATCTTTTGCATTCTTAAGAGTTATTCCCCCGATAGCAACAATCGGGATGTGAAGATATCCTTTTAGTTCAGAGATTATTTCAACACCAACAGGTTTTTGTGCATCAGGTTTAGTAGTCGTTTTAAAAATTGGAGATACACCAATATAGTCAGCGCCTTCTCTTTCCGCTTTCAAAGCCTGTCTCAATGTATGCACAGTTACACCTATAATCTTATTTTTCCCAACCAGCCTCCTTGTTATTGAAACAGGCATATCATCCTGGCCTATGTGTACGCCATCAGCATCCACAGCAAGGGCTATGTCAATTCTATCGTTGATGATTAAAAGTCCTATTTTTATCAGCTTTCTTAATTCCATCGCCTCATGAAACATTTCCCTTGTTGATTTATCCTTTTCTCTATATTGAAAAATTCTAACACCAGCATTTATGGCCGCTTTGACATCTTCAAAAATTCCACGAATGGAAATGTGTGAGTCAGTGATGAAATAATATCCTTTTATAAATTCCCTCATCAAACCTGCTCCACATTGGTTCTTTTCTCAACTGTATCCCGATCTATAAAGTATAATACATCAAATAGTTTTGTTTTAAAACTTGATGGAAGTTCTGCTGTTTCAGCTGCAATCTCAGCCGCAATCCCAAAAAACGCAAGTGCACCTGCTGCCGCAATACCATAATCTTTTTCCACTGCAGCAAATGTTCCAATAACAGAAGTAACCATACATCCGGTACCGACAATATGACTTAAAAGTTCATGCCCATTTTTTATAAGAAACGTTTGTTCTCCATCAGAAACAATATCATGCATGCCAGTAATTGCAACCACACACTTTTTCTTTTTTGCCAGCGTTGACGCAATCTCAATCAAATTAAGATTTGTTTCAGTTGCATCAACTCCTCTTGTTCTAACATTCTCTCCGGCAACTGCAGCAATTTCCGAAGCGTTTCCCTTAATAATGTCAATGTGACTATTTTCAATCAACTCATATGCCTTACGGTTTCTCAGTTGAGAAGCACCTGCACCGCAAACATCAAGTACAATAGGAATCTTATTCAAATTTGCAGTTTTTGCAGCAATTTTCATTGATTCGACAAAATCAACCGTCAAGGTACCAATATTTAAAACAAGGGATGAAGCAATTCCTGTAATTTCAAAAATTTCTTCAGGAGCATGAGCCATAACAGGAGATCCGCCAAGAACTTTCACAACATTTGCACAATCGTAAATTGTAACCCAGTTTGTTAAGTGATGAACTACTGGTTTACGTGTTCTTATCTGTTGAACAATATGAAATATATCCAAATGTCTGTTCCCGTTTTATCTATTTTATGTTAATACCC
>JAOAAW010000012.1 GCA_026418655.1 bacterium
CATATAATCCGATCTCTCGCTCGCCAGAAAAATTGCTACATTTATCACATCTCTGTAAGTGCATGGCCTTCCAAGAGGGACCTGCTCAACATACTTTCTTTTCACTTCTTCAACAGAGATCCCCCATTTTTTAGAATACTGCTGGAATAAACTTGTCTGCCAAAGCGGACTTTCGAGAATGTTACCAGGACAAATAGCATTTACCCTGATACCAAATGGTGCAAGGTCCAAAGCCATGCTCTGAGTCAACCCTATACCACCAAATTTGCTTGCTGCATATGCAGAATTCCAGTAACTGCCCTTCTTTCCTGACTTTGAATTGATCTGAATGATTATTCCCTTCTTTTGTTTCTTCATAACTCTCGCAACATACTTTGCACAGATGAAATACCCAGTTAGATTAACTTCTATAATATTCCGCCAGATTTTTTCAGGGAATTCTGTGATTTCATACGAATAAAGAATACCAGCATTTGCAATAAGTATATCAATCCTTCCAAATCTATTTTCTATCAATTCTACCTCTTTTTCAACCTGATTTTCGTCCGTAATATCAACTATTGCTTCTTTTCCCAATTTTCCCATGGTTTGAAGTTTTTCAGCTACTCTATTAAGGTTATCCTGGTCAATATCCCAGGGGCATATTATTGCACCCTCTTCTGCAAAACCATAACTTAATGCCTCTCCAAGTCCTCTACCAGCTCCTGTTATAATTGTTATCTTATCCGTCAAAGACAAATTCATTTTTTACTCCTGTATTCTAACAACAATTTTTAATACACTTCCACTCTTTACAAGATTTATCCCGTTCACTATGTCTTCAAGAGAAATAACCTCTGTAATAAATTTTGAAGGCTCTATCTTTCCTGATGATATCAAATCCACTGCTTTCTGGTAATCAGACCTGTTTGAAGCAAATGCCCCAAAAACGCTTATTTCGTAATAATGAATAAGATTACTGTCAAGTTTTATAATTGAATCATCTTTTGGAAGCCCACCAAAAAAACTTATTCTGCTATGAGGTGAAGCTATTTTGAAGGATTCCATCTGCGCCTGTTTTGCGGGACAGGCTGTAATAATGACATCTGCTCCAATTCCATTTGTAAGATGTTTGACTTTTTCAACCGTGTCATCTTCTGTCGGATTAATTAAAATCAAATCTGAAAAAAGTGAAGCAAACCTGGTAAGCCTTTCGAAAGCCGGATCCACCATTATAACTTTTTCTGCTCCTGAAGCCTGTGCAAGAACAGCATGCATAAACCCTATCGGACCGCCACCATAAATGACTACTGTATCACCTTTTTGAATATCAAGGTAATTCTGTGCGTTTATAACACAGGACAATGGTTCTATCAAAGCACCATCTAGCAAGGAAATATTTTCAGGCAGTAAAACCCAGGCATTCTGGCTTACAGCCGGTTCGGGAATAACCATGTATTCTGCAAATCCACCTGCATAATAGTACCCAAGTGCTTTTGTATCAGGACACAGGTTATACAAACCCCTGTTACATAGACGACAATGTCCACAACCTATTGAAGTAACAGGTGTTATCTTGTCACCCTTTTTCAAAGGACCTTTCACATTCTTCCCTATTTCAACAACTTCTCCAGTTATCTCATGGCCTATAATTGCTGGTGGAATAACCTTTTTATGCCCGTGAAAAAATGTTCTTACATCGGTACCGCAAATTGCACAGTAATGTACTTTTATTAAGATTTCATTCTCTGAACACTCAGGTTCTTTCCAATCTTTTATTTCTATCTTCTCAGGCCCCTGGAAAATTGCAGCCCTCAATTTTCCTCCTTTTTTCCGTTTTTACTATATATTTTACTGCACTTTGAAACTTTTGTTAAAATATACAAAATGTGTAATTACAAAGTATTCGCCTGGAATAACAAAATTATTAAACAATGAAAAAAATTATAACAATTTCGCTATTGATTATTTTTTTGTCTGCATGGCTCTGTGTGGCTGAAGTCAAAGTTTATTTTTCCCCTTCAAATAAAGTTGATAGAATAATACTTGAAAAATTGAAACACGTAAGGAAATCAGTTTTAATTGTAAGCTACACCTTTGATTGGCAGGAAGGATATAGAATTCTAAAAGATCTTGCTGGTAAAGGAATAGAGGTGAAAATATTACTCAATTTCCCACCTGAAAATTTTATTAAAGGTTGTAAAGTTTTAGATATAAAAGGGTGGAACAAAAAGCGCTCTGCCCTGCATGCTAAATTCCTTGTTATAGACAGTAAATATGCGTTTGTTGGGTCTGCAAATTTCACAGAATCTTCGCTCGCATGGGATTCAAACAACATCCTTTTTATAGATGATGAAACCATCGGAAAGTTTCTGACTGAAAACTTTTTTTCACTGTGGTCAAATTCATCTCTTTCACAAACCTGTTCAATCAAAACCAATGAAATAGAATTTTATTTTTCACCCTCATCTGCTTGCATGGAAATTATAGTTAATGAAATAAAAAAGGCAAAAGAAACATTAAAATTCGCAATGTTCTGCTTTACATCAGATATTATAGGACAGGAAATAATCAGAGCAGGAATAAAAGGAATCAGGGTCTATGGAATTTTTGAAGGGTCTCAAAATCCAATTTCAAATGAATATATAGTGATGAAAAAAATTCATCTTTTAAAAATAAAAAAAGACTGCTTTGTTAAAAACATTCATGATAAATTTCTAATTATTGATGATAAAACGGTTCTCACTGGTTCCTTTAATTATACAACAGCAGCAACTCGAAATATAGAAACTTTTATAATATTGAGAGAGCCAAAAATTGTATCTGCATTTACCAAAAGATGGAGATATCTATGGCTGTGGTATTAAACTATTGTTTTTTCCAGGAATTTATAAAGTTCCTTATTGATCTATCATAGGTTTTTTCTGCATCCGATGGAAAAAAACATCCAGGAATTTGTCCGTTTCTTCTATGATAGGCAACACATTCACAGCATATCCCGCGTCTATCACAAGAAACATAGGAACATGTGCAATTGCTAATATTCTCATCCTTATTCACACATTTCATTTTTTCCTCCTTACCTTTTCAAATTTTTTCTGATGAAGGTTTTCATTGATTCCACATCAAGACCGTGTTCTGCATACAATTCATCGGGTGTACCTGAACTGCCATATTTCTTTATTCCGAATCTATAAAATTTGAGTGATTTCTGGTTTTCAGCAATGTAAGCAGCAATGGTCATCCCAAGTCCAGAATCAACAACATGGTCCTCATAAGAAATGATAAAGCCTGCTCTTATTCCCATATTTAATACAGCATGATCAATTACCACAGGACAGGAATAATTAACCACCCCTATTTCAATACCTTCTTCCAGAAGCTGATCAGAAATAGCAATTGCCCTTGGAACAAGAGCGCCCATGGTGTAAATAACCCCATGCTTACCCTCCCTTAACACATCTGCCTTTCCATATTCAAACCTATAATCTCCAGCAAAAAATGGCTTACCATCACGGGTTGTAAT
>JAOAAW010000046.1 GCA_026418655.1 bacterium
AATTTCACTTGCTCTGTCAGGTATATTTCTCTGTTCGCCACTAATGCGCCAGGAAGGTGGAGTATCAACATCCTTTATGTCTTCAAAAAATCCAGCATCTTCCCTCTTTCTCTGTGTAATTTTCTTTACACTTTCTTTTCCTGGTTCAATTCCTGTCGCAATTAGAGTAACCTTTACTTCGTCATTCATTTTTTCGTCTATACTTAAACCAAAGGCAACCTGCTGTATCTGTGCGACATCATTAATATGGTTCATTGCTTCCACAACATCCTGAAGAGAAAGGTCAGGACTTCCAATAATACTTACAAGAATATTTTTTGCTTCTTGAATTCCCTTTTCACCCAGAAGCGGATCATCCAGGGCTGATTTCAGTGCCTTCACTGTTTTTTTCTCTCCTTTCGCAATGCCTGTTCCCACAATACCCCTGCCGCCATTTTGCAGAACTCTTTTTATGTCAGTAAAATCAAGGTCCATAATATGTGATGGCTTATTTATTAAGTCTGCCACAGCAAATATTGACCTGCTGACAACCTCATCCACCCTTGCAAATGCCTGTTTGATGGGTGTATCCCTTTCAACAATTTCATTAAGTCTCTCATTGCTTATTGCAATCAGTGTATCAACATTTGCCTTTAAATTGGCAAGTCCAATTTCAGCTTGCTTATCCCTTTTTTCCCATTTAAAGGGAAGGGTTACAGTTGCTATAACCAAAGCACCCATATCCTTTGCAATCTTTGCAACAACCGGAGAAGCACCTGTACCAGTACCACCTCCAAGACCTGCAATGATGAACACAATGTGCGTATTTTTTAACACCTCCTTTATTTTTTCCTGGTCTTCGTTTGCTGCATATTTTCCCTTTTCAGGATCAGAACCTGCCCCACCGATACCCTGCGTGATTTTTTCACCTATCTGAACCTTCAAAGAAACAGGACAATGCTGAAGTGCTTGAACATCTGTATCTATTGCAATTGTATCAATCCCTTCAAAGCCTGGAGCAATTCTACCCACAATTTTACCACCACCGCCTCCAATTCCGACTGCCTTAATTTTGATTGGAGTAATTTTCGTTTCTTCAAGAATAAAGTTTGCCATGGTTTACCATTCCCCCCATATTTTTCCAAGAGATTTTCTAGTTTTTTCCTTCAATTCTCTTATTTTTTTAACCCAATCAGGTACAGGCAATTGCTGTTTTTCAAGTTCTTTCTTTCTCAATAATAATGTTCCAACAACTGCAGAAAAACATGGATACTGGTATGAAGGAATAAGTCCGTTAATTCCTTTGGGTATGCCTATTCTTGCAGGTTTTTCGAAAATTCCAGAAACACATTCAACCAACCCTTTAAGTTGCGCTGCACCTCCGGTCAGGACAATTCCTGCACCAATCCTTGGTGTTTTTTTCAATTTTTTCATTTCGTCCTCTATAATCTTTTTAACCCAGTTTTTCATAATATCTTCAACCCTCTCATAAACAAATTTTGATATTTTGTCTGCACCAACATTAACCTTAGAACCACTACCCACAAGCCTTAACTCAACCCTTTTTGCAAGTTCCGGTGATTTCTGGGCTATCAATGAAGGATAGTTGCACCAGCCATACTGCTTCTTGATTTCACTGGCAGTTTCCATGGAAATGTTGAATATTCTGGCAAGATCCCTGTCTATATATTCCCCGCCGCATCTGACAGAATATGTTCCATAAAGATTGCCATCCCAATATACTAGAAAATCTGTTGTTCCTTTTCCAAAGTCAATCACCACAACACCAGATTGTTTTTCCTCTTCTGAAAGAAGTACCTCTGCAGAAGCCCAGGAATGCGGATACACGCAGTCGACCGCAGAACCAGCATTTTTAATACATTGAAAGATATTTTCAAGGGGATTATCGAGAACAACACACACATGAACAAGCGCACCAAGGGAACTGCCAAACATTCCCTTTGGATTTTTTTTAACCGTCGTTTCATCATCTATAACATATTCCTGCGCAAGAAGTTTGAATATATGAGATTCAGGTAGAACCTTGCTTTCATTTTTGACATTTTTCAGCAGATTGTCTATATCGAGTTCAGTAATTCTTCTTTTCGGGCTTTCAAGGTCAAGTTTATGAAATGAAGTCCATCCCCTTACAAAACCGCCGCCAATGCTTATATTAACCAGTGGTAATCCGATATTTGTCTGCTGTTCAAGTTCTGATAAAACGCGTTTTATATACTCAGTGCAACCTTCAATATCAATAACTCGGCCCTTCTGCACTATCTCTTCTTCATATTCTATATGTTCTGCTCCGATGATTTCAAACATATCATCGTTAACAATTGCCACCATCCCAGCGATCTTCTGCGTACCTATATCAAGAGAAACAATTGTTTCATTGTTCATGGTTCTCAGCTATCTTCTCCTTAACGTATGGTTCCTTAAATCTCACATCAATATATTCAAAAGGAAAATTATTTTTTCCGCAACTGTAAAGAACTTTTTTCGCAACTTCAAGCTGTTTGTTTATTTCTTCCTTATAGATGTATATGGTTCTATCTCCGGATTTAAGCTCAATCTTGTCAAGGTCTTTAAGAGAAACTGAATCTATTCTAAAAAGATTACCGACCCCGTAATAATTATACCATTGTTCAATGTCTTTTAAAATCTCTACTTTATCCTTTTCGGTTGACTTTTTACCTACTGTTTCAATTTTTATTCCCTCCACAATCCAACCATTGAAATTTTCATCGAACGGAAGAAAATATCCGTTTCTATCCATAATTGCAGAAGAATTTCCATCCACAATCACCACCCATGGACTTCTTATTTTTACCTTTATCACCAGTGTATCTGGAAGATGTTTTTCAATCCTACAGTCATCAACAAAATAAATCTGTTTGAGTTTGGAATAAATTTCTGCCATATCAATGGAAAACAAACTGATACCCTCTGGTATGGAAAGGTATTCTCTAAGAAAGGAACCATAATTGGAAGGTTCAATTATAACATTCTTAAGTGAAAACAAGGAAATATTCACAAATAGACGTGGAAGAAGAATTCTGGCAGATATAATCAAACAGATGATAATCAACAAGAGGAAAATGTATAACCACTTTTTTATCCTTTTTTTCTTTTCTTCAATCAGTTTTTCGCGCATCTTTCAAGCCCTAACTCAATAAGTTTTTCACATAAGCTTTCAAAAGAAATGCCAGCATGCTTTGCCGCATCAGGCAATAAACTCAAGGGAGTAAGCCCTGGAACTGTATTAACATCGAGAATAAACATTCTTCCATCTTCTTGAATAATAATCTCCATTCTCGCGCATCCACAACATCCAAGGACCTTATAAGTCTTTATCGCGTATTCCTGAGCCACATCTAGGAAGTTCTGTTCAATTTCAGGTGGAATAATGTGTTGACTTCCGCCTTTTTTATATTTTGCTGTATAATCATAAAGCTTTCTTTCAGTTCTTATCTCAATAGGTGGAAGGACCTGTAATTTTTCGTTTCCAATAATGCCAATGGTTATTTCTTTTCCCTTTATAAATTTTTCTATAAAAACCTCACTGTCAAGCTCGAATGCCCTGCGAAGTCCTGTTTTCAATTGGGATGGATTTTCAATAATTGATATTCCAAGGGTTGAGCCAAGACTTGCTGGTTTTACAACGCACGGAAAGCCAAAAGGTACTTCTGGAGCATCTTTTTTACTGGCAATGATAAACTCAGGCGTTGGTATATTATGGAAAATGAGAATTTTCTTCATAACAATTTTGTTCATACAGATAGCGCTTGCACAAACACCAGAACCAGTATATGGAATCTTGAGTGTTTCAAGAAACCCCTGAATGGTTCCGTTTTCGCCTTTACCACCATGGAGCGCGATAAAAACACAATCGGGTCTGATTTTGATAAGTTTGTTAAAAAAACCCTTACTTGCAGGGTCAACCCTGAATACCCTGTGCTTTTTTGACAGCGCCTTCGCTACTGATTTACCTGAAACGAGCGATACTTCTCTTTCGGGGCTATCCCCACCGCATAACACGACTATTTTCAAGGAAACCTCCCAAGCAACTCAATCTCTGGTTCAAGCGTTATATTATACCTGTTAATTATTGTTTTCTGAATGTATTTCATCAGATTAAAAACATCTGTTGAAGTTGCGTTACCTGTGTTTACAATAAAATTTGCATGTTTTTCTGAAACCATGGCACCGCCTACTTTAAATCCTTTCAAACCTGCCTGGTCTATGAGTTTACCTGCAAAAAAACCAGGAGGGTTTTTAAACACAGAACCAGCAGAGGGAAATACAAGCGGCTGGGTTTCTTTTCTCTTCTTCATGATAAGGGCGATTTTTTTCTTTATCTGGTCAGGATCACCCTTTTCTCCAATCAAAACGGTTGAAAAAACAAAAAAAGATTTTTCCCTCAGACCTGAATACCTGTAATCCCAGATTATTTCATTCTTTCCCTTTCTCTGCCACAATCCGTTTTTGTCCATGTATTCAACAAAAAGGACGACCTGAGAAATACTTTTTTCCTTTATTCCTGCATTATTTATCAGCGCACCACCAATCGTTCCAGGAATTCCAGCAAGAAACTCAAAACCACTGATGTCTTTTTTTATACAAAATTTTATAAGTGTGGAAAGTTTTGTGCCAGCAAGTACCGACAATTCTTTTTCACTGCGGCTAATCCCTGAAATCTTTTTTGTGATCGCCATAATTCCGTCAAAGCCATCATCACTTATCAAAAGATTGGAACCGCAACCTATGAACCTGACAGACACACCCTCTTTTGAAAGATTAAAAAGGAACTCAATATGTTTTTTCTCTGACGGGAACACAACAGCAGCAAGTTCTCCACCTGTTTTGAAACTCGTAAAATTTTTTGCTGAAACATTAAAAACAACACAATCCTTGCCAAAAGTGTTCAACAGTAAATCTTTGATACGATCATTCATAAATTACATCCCTTAAATACAGCGCGTATGCTGGTGCAGTTGCTGAAGCAAGCCGCCTGTCTTTTGAAGCAATAATCTCTTTTACATATTCAGGTACAATTTTATTTTTTCCGACATCAACAAGTGTTCCAACAATGTTTCGCGCCATCTTATAAAGAAAACCTGTCCCGCATATCTCAATTACAAGAACTTTCACATCGGGATCAAAACAGAAATATTCCTTCCTAATCCTTATATATTCAATGGTTCTTACCGCGTCTTTAACCTTTCTGCCTGATGCCTGAAAACAGGAAAAATCATGAGTACCGGTAATGAAAGACGCAGCGCGTTTCATTTTTACAATACTCAACCTTTCAGGGATGTACCATGCCCTGTTAATCAAAAAAGGAGAATTGAAGTCAGTCAACAGATACCTATAAATTTTTTTCTTTGCTTCAAACCTGGGATGAAAGTTCTCATTTGCATAAGAAACTTCCTTGACCCTGATTTTCCTATCCAATAAAGCATTCATTGCTTTTTTAATCTGTTCAGGAACAAGATTTGTTTGAACAGAAAATGCAATTATGTGTCTTGTTGCATGAACCCCAGAATCTGTTCTTCCAGAGGACACAATTTTTACATTTTTTTGCAGGATTTGTGTAAGCGTATTCTCAATCTCCTGCTGGACAGTTTTTTTCCCTGGTTGTATCTGAAATCCTGAAAAATCAGAACCATCATAACTTATAATTGCCTTAAATTTCAATGATTTTTGTTTCACGAGACAAGAGTAATTGTTGCATTGATATTTTTTTCTCTCAGATGTTGCCATAAATCTTTTATCATGCTTTCTGATTCAAAAATTCCCTCTTTCGGAATTTCTGAATAAATTGTAAAGGTCAAACTCGTTTGAGAAACAGTGGTTAAACAGCATATATATCTGGCATTGTGGCTCTGAAAGACCTCCTTGATACTTTCTTCAACACCTTGAGCGCTGGAATCAACAACAATTTGCAGAGCAATCATATTTTTCCCATCCCTTGTTGAATTGTAGATAACCTGCCCCCAGGCACTTCGGTTTGGCACAAGAATTTTCCTATTGTCTTTTGCTTTTAATTCAATGTTTACAGGACTTATGTTGACAATCTCTCCTTCCACTCCACCAATCTTCACAAAATCACCGATCTTAAATGGTCTGTACATAAAAATCATCAACCCTGCTGCAAAATCTGCGACTGTTTCACGAACACCAAAACCCACAATAAGTCCACCTGCTCCAATACCAGCAAGAAACGGTGTGATATTGAGTCCTAACGTTGAAAGCGAAACTATTATCGCCAGAACAAATACTGCTATATACACCAATCTTCCAATATATTTTCTCGCCAGAGGGTCAATTTTAGAATTTTTTGAAATTCTGAGATAAAAATTGTTCCATAACCTACCGAGAAGCCAGCCAGCAACAATAATAGCCAGAGCAATCGGAATTCTTGGAAGATACTGAAAAAACTTATTAAGATAATCGGCGCAAATCTTTTCCATAGAGTAAATAATAATTCTAACAAAACTCAAAGTCAATTAAAAAAACTTTATCTACTTATTTCAAAAACCCGGTAAATCCTGTTATAATATTTTTAGGAGGGTTAGCCTAACGGTAAGGCAGTGGACTTGAAAACCGAAATCGCCAGTTTTCAAAAATCCTTGAAAATCAATGGAATCTGTTGATATTCAATGATTTATACACAATTTTATTTTCCTCTATTTTACCCTGTTTTACCCCATTTTTGGACACCAAATGGACACTATTTGGACACCAGAACTGAATTCTAAAAATGAAAAATTTCCATCTAAAAACTCAATCCTTCTGCTTTGAGAAAATAATTTCAGTATATTGAAGCTATATCTGCATATAATTATCATCTAAAGTACGATAGAAACCCTTGCTGCAGTTGACAAAAAATAAATTTTGTGATATAATATATAGTAATAAAGGAGATAAGAT
>JAOAAW010000085.1 GCA_026418655.1 bacterium
ACCTGTGTCCTGCCCATTTACCACCTCTACTTCCTCTGCTATCTCTCCTATACCAAACATCAATTGTCTCCTGACTTCCTCACTCTCTGGCCAGTATCCTACTGCTACCGCCTGCGTCTTTATCCCCTTCAACTTCTTTAAGTTCTGGTCCTGTCTCCTCAATGGCAAACTCACCACACAATTCCTTATCCCTGTCTTACCCTCAGGATTCTTCAGTCTTAATGAAATCTCTTCTTTCATCTTTTTTCACCTTGTCGAATGAATGTGAATGATATCTCCATCGTTTACGATACCTGTTTTTGATTCACTTCTTAAAAGACCTTTTTCCCTGCATGCAGAAAAAGAACCCAAAGCAGTAAAATCTTCAAATTTTACAACATCTGCCCTGACAAAACCTGCTGCAATGTCTGTATGGATTGTTGCTGCTGCGTCAAGAACAGTTGAACCTTCTGGTAAAAGCCAACAACGAGTTTCCTTTCCCAATATTGTATAAAACCTTATAAGCCCTGCGGCTTTTAGAAATTGATTCCAGAATAAATCAATCTGATGGTTATCAACATTTTCTGCATCTATCTGGCAAAATCCGAGATTGTACATCTGACAGGAGTTTCCAATTTCAGGGTCAGACTTACCATTTACAATCACAAAAAATTTTTTTGCTGTTATAAGCCCCAAAGAGCCAAGAAAACTTTTCTGTTGACTGTCCATTTCAAGGGACGAGAGAAACTTTTCCTGCTCAAGCATACTGAGACATTTTTTGAGAAAATCTTCTTCCATTCCTTTTTTTCTTTTACCGTGCAGAATTTCGTCCCGCCTTTTTTCAAGAATGTTTTTTATTCTTTCCTGGTCCCTGTAAATCATTTCAAGATATAATGAGCCAAGTTCACTGGCACCTTTTTTTTCAGCAGAAAAAGATGGCACAACAAATGCTATTCTATCCTGAAGGACTGCAATTTCAATAAGCTTCTCATCAAACCCTGTTGATTCTTGTACACCCTTCATATCCACTAAAGTTATCTCTGCTTCCGTGGTTTTTTGAGGTTTTACAATATCCGCGATGGTTTTAAGACGGCTCTCATGAATTTTCACATTTACAACTGCTGGCTTTAATGGATCAAAACTCTCGTGTCTTTTCCCTGAAAGCGCAGCAACAATTGTTGTTTTTCCACTTCCAGAATAGCCAAGTAACGCAACTTTCATAATTTTCCTTTGTGAGTGTGTATTTTACACCACTAAAAATGAAAATCAAGAAATTAGATGCGATAAGTTTTTAACCAGTAGAATTTGTCTTGTGTTATTTTTCAATTGGAATAAAATATACTACAAAAATGGAGGGTCTATGCCCGACAATTGGTGGGAAAAACCTTTAAGGATGATAAGGCGAGATTATATCGGAAATTTTTCTCCTTTCTTAGAAGCAAACCTCAATGAACTTGCTGCTGAGACAAAAAGGGTTTGGAAAGCAAACTGTGAATGGCTCATGGCAACCCCTGGCTGCGCTCCTGGAACAGGATATCTCACAACCTTTAATTCAGAAAAATTTGAAAAACTACCAGGTCTCGGTCATAGAGATCTTTTAAGGGAATATATGCCTGTTGCTAAGAAACATGGCATTTTTGTCATCGCTTATATCAATATGCACTGGTATAGCTATGAGTTTGCTGAAAAAAATCCCGGATGGGAACAAATCTGTGAAGATGGAATAGCTTATGGCAGAAAACACCCGCTATATGGAAATGGTACAACATTTTGCGTAAACAGTCCCTGGAGAAACTGGGCATTTGAAATGATAGAAGAGGTGATGAAAACAGGCGTTGATGGATGTTTCCTTGACGGACCTGTGGTTTATCCTGGCGCGTGTTATTGTCAACACTGCAGGAATAAATTCAAGGAATTAACCGGTGAAGAAAAACTTCCTTCATTTCTTGACTGGTCAAACCCTTCCTGGAAAAAATTTGCTGAATTCAGATCTCAGAGCTGGGCTGATTTTATGAAGGATGCAACAGATACAGCGAAAAAGATCAATCAGAATGCTGTGATGTTTCTCAATGGTGGCGCATTCAGCGCTTCAAATATCATGCTTGGTTATGATGCCGGAAGGATGGAAAAATTTCAGACATTTACGGGTGCAGAAGATTTTTTCCACTGCACAGATTTTTATCGCTCTCCTTATACTTCTTTGAATCTTTCAAGGTTTCTTTCTGCAGGAAAAAATCCATCAGTGGTTCTTACACATCATTGCCTTTCAACCTGGCATTATGTGCCACTTCCTGCTGGTGAACTTTCCACTGCCCTTGCACAGGCGACTGCTGGTGGCTCAAATACCTGGTTTGCAGTCTTTTTTCCTGCGTTTGAGAAAACAAAAAAATATGCAACCGGCGGTCTGAAGACTGCTCGTTTAATAGAAAAGGCAGAAAAATATATTGAAAAAAGTCAATCCTGCGCAGAAACAGGCGTCTTGATTTCAAACAAAACATTGTACTATTACCTTTCATCCCATAAAGGATTATGTTATGAACCTGGCTCTGGAAAAGAACAGGGCCTGATTATGGATACGGGTTCAAATATTACAGGGGATATAAAAAAACAAAGGGAAATCTGTGAAGGAATATTAGATAACGAAAATCATGGCTGCCTTGATTTCTGCAATTTTGCGCATATCCCTGTCAGGGTGATATGGGATGAATACCTGAATGAAGAATTACTAAAAAATCTTAAACTTTTGATTCTGCCCAATTCTGCATGCCTTTCTGAAAAGCAGATTGAAACAATTATGAATTTTGTTAATTGTGGTGGTGTGGTTTTGTGTGATTTTGAGTCAGGGATGTATGATGATTATGGAAATGCCTTAGAGAGAAAAAAGTGGCTTGATTTTCTTGGGATTGAAAAAATTTATGGTGTTTTCAGACCATCAAGAATAGAAGATTATTTTGTGCTTACAGAGAAAATCGGTGAAATTGATAAGGATATATTTATTCCAAGGCCTGTAAATGCACTTGCAATAAAAGCAAATGCTGACGCCCAAATAATTGCAAAATATTTACATCCAATCAATTTTGCATATACACAGCCAAGAGGTATCAGTGAATATCCAGCCATACTGATTTCAAAGAGAGGAAAAGGAAAGGTGATTTACTTTGCCTCTCCAGTGTTTGAAAGTTATAACAAATTTCGTATAGATATGCACAAAAAACTTATGCTCTATTTGATAAAAAAGTGTGTCCTTGGAGGCTTACAGATTGAAACAAACGCTCCTGGAACCATAGCGATAGAAATTAGAAAAAACCAGAAGGCAGTCTGTGTCCATATTGTAAATGTTACTTCTGAAATGAAAAGGCCTATGGATACAGTATTGCCCCTTCACAATATTGAAATCGCTGTAAGAACACATTTAGGCAAAGCAACCGTTCTTTCTTCAGGTAAACCGCTGAAGGTAAAAAGAAAAAGAGGAAGGCTTGTTTTTACTGTGCCAGAAATCCGAGATTATGAGATAATTGTTCTTTCCCCATGATTTTCTCTTAAAAACCGTTTTGGTTGTATAATATATGTCAAAATTTTTAAATTTTCGGGAGGTGAAATATGCCCGGGGTTCTGGTTGTCTATTATTCAAAAACAGGCAATACAGAGAAAATGGCGCAGGAAATTGCGAAAGGTGTGCTTTCTGAAGAAATAGAGGTACAAGTAAAAAAGGTTGAGCAAACAGATGCAAAAGAACTGCTGGACTATGATGGTATTATTGTTGGTTCTCCAACATATTTTGGTACGCCGGCATGGGAGATAAAAAAACTTTTTGATGATTCTGTGAGGTTCTATGGAAAAATGATTGGAAAAGTTGGTGGTGCCTTCACCTCATCAGCAAATATCGGTGGAGGAAATGAGACAACGATTATTTCAATAATCCAGATGATGTTGATTCATGGAATGATTGTTCAGGGAACAACAGATGGCGGTCATTATGGGCCTGTGGCTATTGGAAGCCCTGATGAGAAAGTGTTGAAGGAATGCAGAAACCTGGGGAAAAGAGTCGCCATTCTTATAAAAAAGTTAAAAGGCGGAAAATAAATGGAAGAAAAGAATTATTCTGAAACAGTGTTGCTGCCTAAAACTGATTTTCCGATGAAGGCAGATCTTGCAAAAAGGGAACCATTGCTTCTTGAAAAATGGAAATCCCTCAATATTTATCAAAAAATACTTGAAAAAAATTCTGGTGGAAACCCTTTCATACTTCACGATGGGCCTCCGTATGCAAATGGACATATCCATCTTGGAACAGCCCTGAATAAAATCCTGAAGGATACCCTTGTTAAAATCAAGTCATTACAGGGATATTTTTCACCTTTTGTTCCTGGGTGGGACTGTCATGGAATGCCCATTGAACATCAGGTTTTCCAGCAGATGGGATTAAAGGATAAAAATGCTGTTGATATACTTTCCTTCAGGAAAAAGGCACATGATTACGCAATGAAGTTTATGGCAATACAGAGAGAAGAATTCAAACGTTTAGGAGTATTTGGCGATTGGGAAAATCCATATCTTACCCTCAATCCTATCTATGAAAAAACTATCATAGAAAGCTTCGGAAAACTCTTTTTTTCTGGCTATGTGATTCAGAGATACAAACCAATTTACTGGTGCTGGCACTGTCAAACAGCGCTTGCTGAAGCCGAGGTTGAATACTGGGATGAAACAAGTCCCTCTGTATATGTAAAATTCCCTGTGAAAAAGTTTTCTGCCACAAATATACCAGAAAATACTTTTGTTTTAATATGGACAACCACCCCATGGACGCTTCCTGCTAATGTTGCTATTGCTGTTCATCCTGAACTTGAATATGTTTTGATAAAAACACCCCTGGGAAATTTTATTGTCGCAGAAAAACTGGTAGACACAATTTGCAAAAAACTCGGATTTACCTATGAAAAAATTGACTCTTTCAGCGGAAAGCAAATTGAAAATTCTCTGTGCATGCATCCATTTATTGAAAGAGAAGTTCCAATAGTTCTTGCGGGGTATGTTTCTGATGCAGAAGGGACAGGTTGTGTTCACACTGCAACCGGTCATGGTGAAGAAGATTACCAGACAGGTCTTAAATACAACCTTCCAGTAATATCTCCTGTTGACGAAAAGGGAAAATTCACAGATGAGGTCAGTCAATGGAAAGGTCTTATTGTTTTTGACGCTGACCCATTAATCGTTGAAGATCTGAGCAGTAAAGGCATTATAATACACAGTGAGCCATATCAACATTCATATCCGCACTGCTGGAGATGTAAAAAACCAGTAATCTTCAGAGCAACACAGCAGTGGTTTTTGAAGATAGACCACGATAATTTGCGGAATCTTCTCCAGAACGAAATACAGAAAACCCGCTGGATTCCAGAGGAAGGATTGTCCAGAATTTCAAGTATGGTCTCTTTAAGACCTGACTGGTGCTTGTCAAGACAGAGGTTGTGGGGTGTGGCTCTGCCAATTTTTTATTGCAATAATTGTAATAAACCGGTCTGCAATGAACAGACCATCTCAAAGATTGCCGACCTTGTTGGAAACAATGGTTCAGACATCTGGTTTGAAAAAACTGTTGAAGAACTCCTTCCAGATGGGTTTATCTGTCCGCACTGTAAAAGTAAAGGTGCTTTCAGAAAAGAAAAGGATATTCTTGATGTCTGGTTTGATTCTGGGGTAAGCCACCTTGCGGTTCTTAAAAATCATCCGCAATTACAATGGCCATCTGACTTTTATCTTGAAGGAAGCGACCAGCACCGGGGATGGTTTCAGACATCTTTAATTACTTCATGTGCCATAGAGAAAAAAGCTCCTTTCAAAACAGTTTTGACCCATGGGTTCGTCGTGGACGCAGAAGGGAGAAAAATGTCAAAATCCCTCGGAAATGTTATAACGCCTGACCAGATTATCAATAGATATGGCGCTGATATATTAAGGCTGTGGGCTGTAAGCGAAAACTTTCAGCAGGACATGAGAATCTCACAGAAGATAATAGACCATCTTGTGATAGTTTACAGAACATTGCGAAATACAATAAGGTTCATGCTTGGTAATCTATATGATTTTGACCCGGAAACAACACAGGATATTGAACTTCTTGAGGTTGACAGATGGGCTATGGAAAGAACTAATCAGCTTGTGTGTGATGTCAGTACTTTTTATAATGATTGCCTTTTTCATAAAGGTATTGGTGAAATCTTTAATTTTTGCAACATTGATATGTCTTCTTTTTATCTTGATTATCTGAAAGATCGTCTTTACACCCATGGTAAAAATTCAACAGTTAGACGGGCGGCTCAAAAGACGCTTTATCAAATACTTATATCCATTGTGATTATGCTTGCTCCAGTCCTTTCTTTTACCTGTGAAGAGGCGTATTCTTTTATTCCGAAAAGAAAAAGGGAAAGTGTTTTCCTTGAATCCTGGCCTGAAATGAAAGAACCAGATAAAAAATTACTGGAAAGATGGGCAAGGTTTTTTGAATTCAGAAAACTTGTGTTAAAGCAGATTGAAGTCCAGAGGGCGGCGGGAAGTATCGGTAGCAGTCTTGAAGTAGCGCTTGAAATAAAAGCAAACAGAGAAAACAGACAGTTTATTGAAAGTTTTTCAAATCTTACAAATCTATTGATGGTTGCAGAATGCAGGATTGAAGATGGTGAAAATTTAGAAGTTATTGCAAAAAAAACCACTCTTTCTAAGTGTGCAAGATGCTGGATACATCATCATAGCGTTGGACATTTCAGCAAACATCCACAACTTTGTGAGAAATGTTTTAATATTGTTGAAGAAAAGTATGCTGCTTGATATATCTCTTACCAGGAAGGTCTTATAGAATGAAAGGATACCTGGTTATTGAAGATGGCACGATTTATACCGGAGAAGTTTTTGGCGCTTGCGGAGAATGTTTTGGAGAACTCATCTTCAACACCAGCATGACAGGATACCAGGAAATCATATATGACCCTTCCTATAAAGGACAGATTGTAACAATGACATATCCGTTAATTGGCAATTATGGAGTAAACAGCTATGATGTGGAATCTTACAAAATACATCTTGAAGGTTTCGTGGTAAAGGAAAAGAGCAGGATTTTCTCAAACTGGCGGGCTGAAAAATCCCTTGAACAACTGTTTAAAGAAAACAATATCACTGGTATTGAAGGTGTTGATACCAGAAAAATAACTGAATTACTCAGAGATAAGGGAGCGCAAAAGGCAGGGATATTTTCTGGGGACAATGAGAAAGGCAGGATGCTTGAAAAAGTGAGAAATTCACCATCTCTTGTTGGCAGGGATATTGTGAAGGATGTCATAAAAGACAAACCCTATATATGGAATGCTCATGGTAGATACAAGGTGGTCGTTATTGATTGTGGTGTGAAGTATAACACACTGAGATTGCTTGCTGGAAAAGGAATGAAGGTTGTTGTTTATCCTGCAAATGCTGATTATAAAGAGATAGAAAAGGAAAAACCCGATGGCATCCTTCTTTCCAATGGACCCGGGGATCCAGAACCACTTGATTATCTTATAAAAACTGTTTCAAATCTTGTGGAAAAGTACCCTGTTTTTGGCATATGTCTTGGACATCAGATACTGGGACAGGTTTTTGGTGGGAAAACCTATAAGCTGAAGTTTGGCCATCATGGTGCAAACCATCCTGTCAAAGATCTACAAAATGGCAGGGTTTATATAACAGTGCAGAACCATGGATTTTGTGTTGATGTGACAACAATAAAAGACCCTGACATTGAAAGTACACATATCAATCTCAACGACAATACCCTTGAAGGTATTAAACATAAGAAGCTTCCTGTATTCAGTGTACAGTTTCATCCTGAAGATGCTCCAGGCCCAAGGGATGCAAGATATCTTTTTGAAAGATTTATCAACCTTGTTGAAAATGGGAAAAAGAAAAGACATTAAAAAAATTATGCTCATTGGTTCTGGACCTATTGTTATAGGTCAGGCATGTGAGTTTGATTATTCTGGGTCCCAGGCGTGCAAGGCATTGAAGGAAGAAGGATATCAGGTAGTTCTGGTTAACAGTAATCCTGCGACAATAATGACTGACCCTGAGATGGCAGACAAGATTTATCTTGAGCCATTGATTCCTGATGTTGTTGCAATGATCATTGAAAAGGAACGACCTGATGCGCTGCTACCCACACTTGGAGGTCAGACCGCATTGAATCTTGCAACTGCATTGTGGGAAATGGGTATACTGGATAAATATAATGTTAGATTGATTGGAGCAAACTACCAGGCTATAAAGAAGGCAGAGGACAGAGAATTATTCAAAAAGTCAATGCAAAAGATAGGATTGAAGGTTCCTTTGAGTGGAATTGCCCGAAATATAAATGAAGCAATTGAAATAGCAAATAAAATTGGTTTTCCTGTTATTATAAGGCCCGCCTATACGCTTGGAGGCACAGGCGGTTCCATTGCATATAACATTGAAGAATTTGAAGAACTTGCTGAAATTGGTTTGAAGGCAAGCTTCATAGGAGAAATTCTTATTGAACAATCTGTTTATGGCTGGAAGGAGTTTGAGCTTGAGGTTATGAGGGATATAAAGGACAATGTTGTGATCATCTGCTCCATTGAAAATTTTGATCCAATGGGCATTCATACAGGAGACAGCATTACTGTTGCACCTGTTCAAACATTGACTGACAAAGAATATCAAAATATGAGAGACGCTGCTATAAGTGTGATAAGAGAAATAGGAGTGGAAACAGGTGGCTCAAATATTCAGTTTGCAATAAACCCTGACAATGGTGAAATGGTTGTGATTGAAATGAATCCAAGGGTTTCAAGAAGTTCAGCACTTGCCTCAAAAGCCACTGGTTTTCCAATCGCAAAGATTGCAACAAAACTTGCCATCGGATATACTCTGGATGAAATACCAAATGACATCACCAAGAAAACTCCAGCATGTTTTGAGCCAGCCATTGATTATTGTGTTGTAAAGATTCCAAAGTTTAATTTTGAAAAATTTCCCGGTGCCATACCTGTGCTCGGCACAGCAATGAAATCTGTAGGAGAAGTTATGGCTATCGGAAGAACATTCAAAGAAGCATTTCAAAAAGCACTTAGAAGCATGGAGGAGTCCTATTCTGGTCTTGAAGATATAAAAACAATATACGACATTGACCAGGGATTGAAACTTCCAAACCCACACAGGGTTTTTTTGATAAAAAAGGCATTCAAGGAAGGAAGAACCATAGAAGAAATCTATCAACTGAGCAAAATAGACAGATGGTTTCTTTCAAATATAAAAGAAATTGTTGATTTTGAGAAAGAAATTGAAAAGTATAAGGGCAAAAATATTCCCTGCAGGATTTTGAAAAACGCAAAAGAACTTGGGTTTTCGGATGCACACATTGGTAAACTCACAGGGAAAAATGAGCAATTTATAAGAAAATTGCGAAAGAAATATGGGATTGAACCAGATTACAAATGTGTGGACACATGCGCTGGAGAGTTTGTTGCTTATACCCCTTATTATTATTCAACCTATGAATCCCCAGAAATGGTGAGGATATGAAGAAAAAAATTGCAATTTTAGGTGGTGGTCCTAATAGAATTGGACAGGGAATAGAATTTGACTATTGTTGTGTCCATGCTTCACTGGCATTAAGAGAGGAAGGTTGTGAAAGCATCATGATTAACTGTAATCCTGAGACAGTTTCGACCGACTACGACACTTCTGACAGATTGTATTTTGAGCCACTGACTTTTGAGGATGTTCTTAACATACTTGAAAAAGAGAAGGCCGAGGGAGTAATCCTTCAGTTTGGTGGACAAACGCCCTTAAAGCTTGCGATACCATTGATGAAAGCAGGGATTAAAATACTTGGTACAAGTCCACAGTCCATAGACATTGCTGAAGATAGAAAGAAATTTAAAAAGCTCCTGGATGAACTTGGACTGAAACAACCGGAAAGTGATACAGCAACAAGTTTGAAAGCAGCGGTTAAAATAGCCAGGAACCTGGGTTTTCCAGTGCTTGTCAGACCTTCATATGTTCTTGGTGGTCGTGCAATGCAGATTGTTTATGATGAATCCATGCTTGAAGAATTTATGGAAAAAGCCATTGAAGTTTCTCCTGATCATCCGGTCTTAATAGATAAATTCCTTGAAGATGCTTCTGAGGTTGATGTTGATGCGATCTGTGACGGAAAAATGTGTGTGATAGGCGGTATTATGGAACATATAGAGGAAGCCGGGATACATTCGGGTGATAGCGCGATGGTTCTTCCACCTTTCAGCCTAAAAAAGGAGATTGTGGAAGAAATAAGTAATGCTACAAAGAAAATTGCTCTCTCTTTACATGTCATGGGGCTTCTTAATATTCAATTTGCAGTTAAGGAAGATGTTATTTATGTGCTTGAAGTCAATCCGCGCGCTTCAAGAACAGTTCCATTTGTGAGTAAAACTATCGGTGTGCCACTTGCAAAGCTTGCAACAAAGATAATGCTTGGAAAAAGTTTATCTTTTCTTGGATTTGAAAAAGAGGTGGAGTTAAGTTATTTCGCTGTGAAGGAGTCTGTTTTTCCATTCAATAGATTTTCAAATGTTGACGCTGTTTTGGGTCCTGAAATGCGGTCCACTGGAGAGGTAATAGGCATGGATAGAACATTTGAAATGGCCTATGCAAAAAGCCAGCTGGCAGCGGGTCAGATTTTACCGCTGCAGGGAAATGTTTTTATAAGTGTGCAGGACAAACACAAGCCTCTGGTATATGATGTCGCAAAGGGGTTTTCTGAACTTGGGTTCAAAATCATCGCAACAAAAGGAACGGGTCAATTTCTTCTGGGAAAAGGGCTAGATGTAAAAATTATTGGGAAATTGTATGAGTCTGAACGCCCCAATGTTATTGATTACATCAAAAACAACCAGATTCAACTTATCATCAATACACCGAGTGGAAAAAACCCAAAAAGAGATATCGTATCAATCAGGACCATTGCCGTTCATAAAAATATCCCACTTATTACAACCATTAGAGCTGCTATGGCAACAATGCAGGCAATAAAAAAGATGAAGGAGAACAAAATTGATGTAATGAACATAAGGGATTTTCACAGATTGATAAAATCCTGAGTGTGTTATAATGAAGTATTAAAACAGTGAGGTAAAAATGAATAGGGGCGAAGTTTTAAAGCAGATAAAAACAGACAGAATTCAATTTGTGGAACTCTGGTTTGTAGATATTCTTGGACAACTTAAAACTGTTACGATAACCCCTGAAGAGATTGAGAAAGCTTTTGATGAAGGTATTGGATTTGATGGTTCTTCAATCGAAGGTTTCGCAAGAATTTTTGAAAGTGATTTGATTTTAAAACCAGAACCTGAGACATATCTTGTTCTTCCCTGGACAAAACTTCCCACAGTAAGGTTTTTCTGCTCAGTTTTTACTCCTGAAGGAAAATTTTATGATGGTGATTCGCGTTTTATTTTGAAAAGATATCTTCAGAAAATAAAAAAGCAAGGGTATGTGTTCAATGTTGGTCCTGAGCTTGAGTTTTTCTATTTTAAAACCCCGGAGAATCCAGGACTCCTTGATCAGGCAACATATTTTGACTTTATCCCTGCAGACCTTGGTTCACAGGTGAGAAATGAAACAGTATCAATGTGCGCAAGGATGGGAATGAAGGTTGAAGCTGCGCATCATGAAGTTGCACCGAGCCAGCATGAAATTGATATCAAATATGCTGATGCCTTGAGTATGGCTGATATGATGGTAACACTCAAAGTACTTATCAAGCAGATCGCGGCTTCAAATGGTATTTATGCAACCTTTATGCCAAAGCCACTTTTCGGTCAAAATGGTAGTGGACTTCATATCCATCAGTCGCTTTTCAGGGATGGAAAGAATGTATTCTTTGATGGAAAGGACCCCAATTATCTTTCTTCGGTTGCAAAGTCATATACGGCCGGTATTCTGAAATATATAAGGGAAATAACTTCTGTGTGCAACCAATGGGTTAATTCATACAAGCGTCTTGTCCCTGGATATGAAGCACCTGTTTATATTTCATGGGGAAGAAAAAACCGTTCTGCCCTTGTCCGCGTTCCTATTTACAAACCAGGAAAGGAAAGTGCAAGCCGTATTGAACTTCGCAGTCCTGACCCTGCCTGTAATATCTATCTTGCCCTTACAGTAATTCTTGCTGCAGGTTATGCGGGAATTGAAGAAAAATTAAAACTTCCGCCTCCCATTGAAAAAGACATTTATGAAATGAGTGTTGAGGAAAAAAGAAAAAATAGCATTGAGACTCTGCCAGGAAGTTTAATAGAAGCCCTTCATGAAACGGAAAAAAGTAAACTGGTCAGAGATGCTCTGGGTGATCATATCTTTGAAAAATTTATAGAGAACAAAAAAATCGAGTGGGATAAATACAGAATCTGTGTAAGCCAGTATGAGATTGAAAGTTATTTCCCTGTGCTTTAATTAAATGCACTATATACTGGATGGCAACAATATAGTCAAACATAGGGCATGGAACAAAGGTAACCAAAAGTTCAATGACATGCAAGCATTCATTTGGTTTCTGGAAGAATACCAGAGATATCATCCCTCGGTGAGGTTCACCGTTGTTTTTGATGGCTGGTCTGATAATCTGCATTCATCGTCAAATCTTAAAATATTATGGTCCCATGACCAGACAGCAGATGATATTATTTTTAAAAAAATATCTTCTCTCGGCAAAGATGCAGTTTTGGTCTCAAACGACAATGAAATAAGGAAAAGTGCAAAATTTGCAGGTTTGAAGATTTTAAAAGTTGAAGAATTCCTTAAAATAATTGAGGCAAGGAAACAAAAAACCCAACCAGTAAATGCTAAAGAAAAAGTCATTCCCTGTAAACTTGTCCCTGAAATAAGAAAAGAACTGGAGAAATACTATGAAAAAAACCCACCAGAAACAGCAGGGCTTAGAAAAATTAGAAAAAGATTTCAAAGATTTTTTTGATAGCATAGACACTGCGAGAGAACAATCTCTTAAACTTTCCCGCGAAGTTACGCGGCTCTCATCAAGAGCAATAAAAAAATTGCATCAGGATGAGTACGCTGAGGCTCAAAAACTCCTTGAACAGGCAACCGGCATGCTTATTTCAGCAAGACAGGCAGTTATCAGGTTTCCCGAGGTACAGTTTGCCGGATTTTTGCACAATGCTGAGAAAGAACTTCTTGAAGGCCTTATTTTCTATAGAATTTTGAAGGAGAAATCATTATTTATTCCTGATTTTGATGCCTTTGACAGAATCAGTTTCCTTCATGGACTTTGTGAAGCAATGGGAGAACTGAGAAGGAATGTTCTTGATAGAATAAGGAAGGACGACATAGATACCCTTGAAGATATGCTTTCTATGATGGATGAGGTTTATTACTTTGTTAGCTGCTTTGACTATCCGGATGTTATTACGAGAAATCTGAGAAGGACTCTTGATGTTTTTCGCTCAACTGTTGAAAAAACAAGGGCAGATATTACCCTGACCCTTCAGTACAAGTCACTGGAAAGAAAAATTCAAGAAAAATGAACTACGGTAATTATCCTTTTTACATCAATTTTGACAGGATACCAGTTTTCAACTTCTGTACAACAAGACATGGCGGTATCTCTCTATGGCCCTTTGAAAGTTGCAATACAGGTTTTAATACACTGGACAGCCCTGAATTTGTCAAGCAAAACAGGTTGATTGTGGCAGAAAAAACAGGTATTCCAGTGGAATGCTTTGTATTTTTAAGACAGGTTCATGGAGATAAGATTCTTTATATAGAAAAAGGCCACTGCGGTAATGCATTAAAAGTTCCTGTACTTGAAGGAGATGGAATGCTCACTGACCAACCAGGAATATGTCTTTCAATAACTCTTGCTGATTGCATTGGTATCGCCATATACGACCCAGAGAACCATGTGGCTGGAATATGTCACAGTGGTTGGAGAGGCTGTTTGCTCAATATCTGTGGAAAACTTGTGGATAAGCTGGTTGAAAGATGTGGATGTAAGGTAGGGAATCTTATCATAAGTTTAAGTCCTTCAATATGTTATAAATGCTATTCAATTTCGAGAGAGATTGCTGAAAATTTTTTTGAAAAATACGGCAATTTTGTTTTGGAAAATAAACAAAAATACTATCTTGATCTTAAAGGAATAGTTATCTCCCAACTTTTTGAAAAAGGTGCAGTGAGTGCTAACATCGTTGATGCTGGCATATGCACAGCTGAAAACACACATATTTTTTATTCTCACAGAGCAGAGAAAAATACAGGAAGATTTGTATTCGGAATCTACCTAACATAAAAAAGGAGGGATATGAAGGATAAATTTTTCTCAAGAGGCAGAGCAGTAATTCCAATTAGAGGTATTCATTTTGACCTCAAAGGTCTTCCACCGGCCCCATCCCGTCTTTTAGAGTTTCTGGACCTTTTGTGTCAGGCAAGAATCAACTGTGTCCTGGTGGAATGGGAAGATACATATCCGTGGCAGAAATACCCTGAGTTAAGAAATCAAACTGCTTATTCTATGAGTACTGTTAAGAAATTTTTGAAAAAGGCAGAATGCCTTGGAATAGAGGTAATACCACTTGTTCAATCCTTCGGACATTTGGAGAATGTTCTTTCAAAAAAAAGGTTCAAAAAATTCAGGGAAATTCCTGACAATGTCAGTGATATATGTCCTCTTGCTGATGGTGCTCGCCAAATTGTTATGGATATGGTTGAAGATGTTTTATTAACACATACAGGCATCAGATACTTTCATTTGGGTGGAGATGAGGTATGGACTCTGGGAAGCTGTGAAAAATGTAAAAGTTTTATTGAGAAAAATGGTAAATCAGCTTTATATCTTTATCATCTTGAGCCTATCTTTGAATTTCTCCATGCAAGAAACATCAGGCCAATTATTTGGGATGATATGATGAGGAAATGGAACATTTCAGAACTGAAAAGAATAGCAAAACACACGGATTTGATGTGCTGGAGTTATGCTAAAGATCCTTTTATTTACGTGAGCAAACAGACCATGGATAAATTTTTGAAAGCCGGGTGTAAAATCTGGGCAGCCTCTGCTTTCAAAGGTGGGGATGGTCCTTATGTTGATATTCCTGATAAAAATGTACGGTTAGCCAATATGCTGGAGTGGGTAAAATATGCAGGGAAAATGAAGATGGAAGGAGTTATTGCGACTGGGTGGAGTAGATATAATACCTTCTGCAGTCCATGCGAAAGTATTGAAACAAGTCTTGATACACTGGCACTTTCAGGTAAAATCGCCTGGGATGGAAAATTACCGGTTGACCCATCTGAATGGGCAAAAGATTTTCTTGAATATAGTCAAAAAAAGGGCATTCGCACATCTCATTTTCACAATTGTCGTGCTGTATCAGAACAACTACAGAACTGGAGGGATTCAGTATTTGCACAGGCAAGAACCTATCTTCAGCAGGCGCATCTGGCAGGGGAACCAGATAGAATCAATCCTTTTAGAGCAAAAGAAGAAAAAAACGCTCTTATCGAAGCTTTTAGAAAAGTGAAGCAATACGCAAGAGATTGGGAAAAGGTACATAAGGGCTTTGTGCCAGCGATATGGATTAAAAAATATACCCTTTCAAGGATCGAACCAGTAAAAAAAATTGTCAATCTTATTCTAAAAAATACTCTTTTTTGACATGTTCCTTGCTATTTAAGTAAAATATTTTTAATGCAGCAACAGGAGGTAGAAGGTGAAGAAGCAGGACAGGCTTTTAAGAAAACATTACCATAGAAAAATGGAAGTTGCACGCCAACAGCTTAAGGAATTTGAAAAAGGTGTTCTCCCCTTTCAACGACTTAACAGGCGGGCAAAGAAACTCCTTGAAAAGCGTATCAAAGCCGGATACGAACTGCCGGCAAAGCTTTTTGCAAGACAATCCAGCCAGTAGCTCCGACTCTCTGGAGGGGTCGCATAGTGGCCGAGTGCGCACGCTTGGAAAGCGTGTTCTCGAGTAATCGGGACGTGGGTTCGAATCCCACCCCCTCCGTTCCCCTTTTCTTTAGGATTCGAATTGAGCTAAGTAAGGCAATGCGAGCAGGCGCAGCATTGCCAGCGGATGGCCGACCCGAGCCGCAGTGGGAGGCGAGGGCGCCGAATCCCACCCCCTCCGTTTCCCTTTTAAGGATTCGAATTCAATACCTTTAGTGCGCCAAAAACATCTGGTTTTGTACTTGATTCTTCAATAAGCCAGTCAACAACATCTTCCTCAAGATTGTTTTCAGGTAAACTTTTCACATTTTCAAGATATTGAATAATCTGGGAAAATAGATATCTTGCCTCAACAATTTTCTGGTCAAGATTCAACGATGTAATTATTATGTGTCCTTTTTTATATGAAAATTCCACAAGGTATGCAAGCGGATACATCCTGAAACAGGTACTGAATGAGCGAATAACTGGTTCCTGCTTTAATTGCCCAAATGGTCTTAAATCTATCGGCGGGTATTCGGCAATCATGCGATAAAACTGCAGGTCACAGAAGCTGTCATGAGGAAAATCACCAAGCATTGAATGATTGTTTATTATAGTACCTGTGTTTCCATCTTCATAGGTGGGATAATTTGCAGGGCAGGTAAAGAAATATCTTCCCTTTGTTAATCCTAATTTAGGGAAAAACGGCCTGGTAAATCCTTCAGGGATAGCGAGCAAAAGTTTTTTGCCGCTTCCAATATATTGAGCAAGTCTACGATCAAGAATTTCAGATACAATGATTCCTGGAGAGACCTTTTCAAGAAGATGGCCTTTCAGACCCTGTTGACCGATGGTTTTTACCCAGGTTCTGTTTGATTTACCATAAATATGGAAATTTGCTGGTTTCCCGATTTCAGGAAATACCCAGAAATTCCAGTTGTTCTCAAATGTTTTTTTGTTTTCTTCCACAACCACCCTTAGAGATATTTTCTCTGGTTTTGTTACTCTGGGAAGAGTGGCAAGTATTTTACCTGCCTTTATCGTGCGAAAAGGTACATGTTTATAAGTGAATGCACCTTCTATGATGTCAGAAGCTGTTGTGATAAACCACCTGATTGTTGGTTTTTCTAATGCAGGATGAGAAAAATCAGAGACAAAGACATTTTTTTCAAACTTGCTTCCGGCAGTATAAACCCTGTCATCAAACTGAGCATCAATCAATACAGCGGTTTGACCTGTTGTTTGTTTCCATTGTTCAGGTGAAATCACTTTTCTTTCATAAAATTCATCTATTACACCCTGGGGTGAAAAGCCAATATCCATTGCAGTAAAATGACAGATGCCTGCAAGTGTGGAATTATCGCGACGAATCTGTTCAAGCTTTGTTTTAGCTTCTATGAATTGAAGTTTTTGGCTGTTTACTACAAGGTCCGGTAATAAATGCAAAAGCCCTGCATTTTTTGCATTTGCCTCAGCAATTTCCAGCGCATACGGTCTTATCGCACCCATGAACTTATTTTTATTCCTTACATCAGGGAAAGAGGTCCACCACCTGAATTCATGCTGTATTACAGGCATTGATACTTTTTTGTCACAGTTTGCTTCTGAACAATAAAAATCAAGAGGGGTTCCTTTAATTTTTTTCACTATTCCATCGGTCCATATAACCATGCAGGAAGGTTTAATTGTCTTTGTTTCATGGTAGCATCGCCAAGCTGTTTCTGGGTACAGTGGTTCATTATAGTGTTCATTGCTCATACAATAAAGATTGGCAGAAACATGATTAACATCGCGCACCACAGTGGCATTCCATTGCATTCGTAGCAGGCGCCTTTTATCACTGTGGGGTTGTGGCCATTGATACTGGTGGTACTGAGAATGTCCACCCCAGGCACCCATCATTCCCATTTCTGATTGGACAAGAAGCCCAACCTCATCTGCAACATCAAGATATTCAGGTGTGGGCACATACGATTGGCACCTGACATATAAATAACCATAATCACGAAGAACTTGAAGTTTTTTTCGCCATCTTTCTCTATCTGTATCAGGACATCCGGTTTCAGGATTAACAGCAAAATCACCGGTTCCAAACATATAATATGGATTGTCGTTTATGAGCAAATGCTTGCCATGGGTTGAAAGTTTCAGAAAACCCACCCTTTCACTTTTGCAATCGAGTACAATACCATCTTTCTTTATTTCAACATCCACCTGATAAAGCCCGGGATTTTCAGGAAACCAGGGCTGCGGGTTTTTTATTGAAATATTGAAGATACTTTTCCCCTGTGAGAGATGGCGTTCAGCAGTCCCGCATGCTTTTCCTGATGGGTCCTTGACTGTTATCTGAATAACTGTATTTTCACAATCGCCACCTGTTATCACCAGAAAATTCAAACATTTTTTATCAATATCAGGATGTATCCATAGATGTTCAATCCAGGTGTTTTCTGTGGCAACAAGTTCAACATCCCTGTAAAGCCCTGACCAGTATCCGCACCAGTTGTATGCTAAACCAAGCCATCTGTTTTCTTCAGAAACCCTTACGGTAAGAAAATTCTGATTATCTTTATCGGCAAATTGGGTGATATCATATGCGAAAGGAACAAAAGGACCATTATGTTTTCCGAGAAATTTCCCATTGAGCCAGATCTCTGCCTGTGGATGAACTCCGCCGAAACAGAGCCATAGTTTTTTCCTTTTCCAATCTTCAGGAACTCTAAACGACCTGGCGTACCAACCGGTTCCGTGATATGACGCGCGAAAAACCTTTGTTTTTATTCTGAAATCCCAGACCTCGTCTATATTTTCATCAAAACCAAAGCCCTGACCTTGCCAGCAGCCAGGAACAGAAATCTTTGATGAAAACAAATTTTCCTTTGAATACCATTTTTCTTTTGTTCCTGCGTCATCAGGGTCAAGTTTAAAGTACCAATCACTGTCGAATCTGAGAAATGTCTGTGAAGGATGCCTTACTGCTGGATTAACACAAACAGGAAATCTTTTATAAGGCACATCCATTTCTTCCTCCTTTTTTATCTATAAAAAGCTCAAATCCTAACAACCAAAGCTTCCTGAAAGAATCTTTTTTTTCAATTCAAGGTAATACATAAAGTTTTCATACGAAATATCAGGTGGAATGGAATGATCAATGGTTGGAATATATCCACCTCTTTCAACAAGATAGGGCACCTGTCTCATCAATTCCTGCTCTATTTCTTTTTTCCCTTTTGCAATTTCCCTTTTGTCAATGCCACCAAGCATTGCAAATGCCTTTCCGTATTGTTTTCTTATTCTCATTGCATCCATTCCTGCTGCCTGTTCCAGAGGACATAGATGATTAAAACCAGCTTCAATTAGAAGGGGAAGAAGACATTCAATATTGCCATCACTATCAATACTGATGATATTGACATTGTAACTTTTGAGGTAATCGTTAATTTTTCTATAACGTGGTAATAGAAACTTTTTGAAAATCTGTGGTGAAACAAGTGGACCTGTCTTGTACGCAAAATCTTCAAACCAGTTATACCAGTCAACATCAACATCTGATAATGCCTTCCTGGTGAGATTCACAAAAAATTCAACAAGAAAATCAAGCATTTCTTCTGCAAGTAGCGGGTTATCGTAAAAAACAGTACAGGCATTTTCTGTTCCCATCCATCTTCTCAGCATACTGTAAAAACCAAAACCACCTATACCGGTCAGAGCCAGTGGATAATCCCTGTTTTTATAACATCTCACAAGGTCATTCCACCATCTTGGATAACGCGCTGGTGAAAAAGGATTATATCTTTTTTTCATTTCGTAAAAACTTTTCCTGTCTGTCACAGGAAAACTGATATACTGGTCCATACTCATCCTTGTTCCCTGCACTGTGCCTTCTTTTAATGCCTTGTGAACAACCCCATCATTTCCTCTATAAACAATTAATCTTTCATCTTCTTCAATGACTTCATAGTTAAAACACGGAATCATTCCAACTGAGAGCGGGATATATTCCCATCTTTCAAAACCAAAAAATTCATTTCCATTCATAAAGAAATATGGATCAACATCATGGGGCAATCCTTCTTTCAGCCATCTTTCAATGGTTTGTGGCCATACTGCTATCTCGACGAAGGGAACATGGTCAATGCTCTGAAACAGATTACATCTGATAAACCTTTCTCTTGAGTTCATTTTTTCCCTATATTTTCCCTTGGAGGTGCTCTTCAACAATCAACCTTGTTAAATTTATCATTATTAGTTTCTGATAGCAAATGTGAGTAACACCTGGACAGGATATGAAAGTATACTTGATTATTTATACGGGTTTTCCTCTAAAGATAAAAAGGGGATGAAAAATGGTTGTCTGCAAACAAGAAATTCAGGACAAAAAGATACTATCCTCTCTGTTTCTTTTGGTTTATCTTATCTTTTCCCAATGTATTTGTCAGGGACACATTGATTATCAATCTTTGAGGAGGAATATGATTGAGACCCAGATAACATCAAGGGGAATAAAAGATGAAAGGTTTTTGAATGTAATGATGAAGGTTGAAAGACATCTATTTGTTCCGGTATCCTATCAGGCATTTGCATACAAGGATACGCCATTACCAATTGGTTGTGGTCAGACAATTTCTCAACCTTACATTGTTGCATTGATGACTGAACTTTTGCATGATAAAGGAAATGAAAAAGTTTTTGAAATTGGGACTGGTTCTGGTTATCAGACAGCGATTCTTGCTGAGCTGGCATCACAGGTCTGGAGTATTGAAGAGTTTGCTAAGAGAGCCCCTTAAAAAGTCTTGGTTATAAGAATATTCGGATTAGGTGTGGTGATAGTTTCTGGGCTGGAAGGAGTATGCGCCGTTTGACAGAATTATTGTAAGTTGCGCACCTCCATATGTTCCTGTACCATTGATTTAAAAAATTGCCGAAGATGGAAAGATGGTTATTCCATTCAGATTTGTGCCTGTGACAGGAAACCATATTCAGAAGTAATCAGGCAATAATAGTCCTTGAATTCTTATATGAGACCGGTTATTTTTTTAAGCCATTTTAAATTTTGCCTGTCGTCATCAAGTGAAGTTTTTGGGGTTTCAATGATAAAGGGAAGTAAGGAAAAATACTGGTCTTTCATCAGGATTTTGAAGCCATTTTTGCCAATAAAACCTTTACCCAGGTGCTGATGCCTGTCGATCCTTGAACCGCATTCAGAGAGCGAATCATTTGCATGAACAAGAAATATTGATTTCCTCGGGAAATATTTTTCCATGTCCGATATCATTTTTCTAAAACCGATTTTGGTTCTGAAATCATTGCCAGAAGCAAAAGCATGAGCGGTATCAAAACAGATACCAATACCTTCTAATTTTTGAAAAAGATACTCAAAATCCTGCCAGTTTCCGCCAAGGCTATTTCCCTGCCCAGAAGTATTTTCTATCAGAATTCTTGTTTTCAAACCAGTGAAATTTTTCAGTCCTTCACATAACTGTTTGATACCTTTTATTTTTGAAGGACAGCTGCCTGGATGAATGATGTAAAAATCAGCGACCATTTTTTCTGCTTCTTCCATTTCAATTTCCAGCCTTTTTATTGAAAGAGAAAATATTTTTCTATCCGGAGAAGCCAGATTTAAAAGATAGGGCATGTGAACTGCAAGGGGTTGAATATTGTTTTCTTTGAGAAACACGGTAAATCCAATCATCTCATCATTATTTCTGCGTGAAATTTTCCAGGATCTTGGGTTGTGAAGAAAAATCTGAATACACTGACAGCCAATGTTGACTGCAGCTTTACCGGCATTGTTCAAGCCATTTCCAACCCATACATGTGCCCCAATTTTCATAAGAGAATTATACCGCTAAGTTTATAACCAGAATATTTACACCTTTAACTTTTTCTGGTAACATTGTTTTGGCCAATTTTCAAACATGAAATCCTATTGATATATCAAAAAGCAACGGAGGACTGATGGAAAAATATGATGTGGTTGTTGTTGGCGGAGGTCCTGCAGGATATCCGTGCGCAATAAGGTGTGCTCAGCATGGATTGAAGGTGGCACTTGTTGAAAAATCAAATTTGGGTGGCTGCTGTCTTAATACAGGTTGCATTCCCACAAAAACCCTTTTCAGGGTTGCAAGAACAATACTTAAGCCAACTATTAAAGGGCTAAAAACAGAAACAAGTTTTGATTGGCAGGATGTCTTGCAACATGTGAAAACAAATGTTATTGAAAGATTAAGAACAGGCATTGGAATGTTATTGAAATCAAACGGGATTGAATATATTCAGGGACAGGCAATAATTAAAGAACCTTATTCGGCAATTGTAAATGGCATTAAACTGGAAACAAAAAAAATGGTGATTGCAACAGGTGCAAAGCCATCCATTCCTTCAATTTTCTGTGATGATCCGCGGATTGTTACTACTGATACAATATGGAATTTAGAAAAGCTTCCAGAATCAATGGCAATTGTTGGTGGTGGTCCTGTGGGATGCGAGTTTGCATCAATCCTTTCCTGTTTTGGTGTTAAGATTACAATCTATGAAATGCTTGATACAATACTGCCAGGCAGGGACAGGGAAATTGTGGGTGTGCTGGAAAAAGAGTTTGCGAAAAAACATATTCAGATTAAAACCGGAATAAAGATTAACTGTACTGATGATATTCCTGAAGAAAAAATTCTCTGGGCAGCAGGAAGAAAACCAGATGTTGATGCTGTGAAAGACCTGAATCCTAAAATTTCAACCAGTGGTATTGATGTAGATGACACAATGAAAACAAGTATCTCTGATATTTACGCAGCAGGCGATATCACAGGAAGATGGCAGCTTGCATATGTTGCAACAAGACAGGGGGAAATCGCAGCAGAAAATTGCGCCGGAAAACATGAAACAATTTCCTATGAGAATATTCCTGAAACCATATTTACTATGCCTGAAATAGGTGCTATCGGTATGACTGAACAGCAGGCACAAAACCAGGGTCTAAAAGTAAAGGTGGGAAGATTTCCATATATGGCTCTTGGCAAGGCACACACAGCTGGAGACACAACCGGACTGGCAAAGGTAATTGTTTGTGAAGAAACCGGCAAAATTCTCGGTGTTCATATAATTGGAGAACAGGCATCAGAGATTATTCATGCTGCGTGTGTGGGAATGTCAAAGGGCATGACAATTAAAGAAATGCTGGCGGTTTTCTGGAGCCATCCCACTTTTTCAGAAATTATTATGGAAGCATTGCTTGTTGCAAAGGGAACTCCACTTCATATTCCAAAAAAATGAATAAACTACCTTGCTGGGTAAGAAAAAAAATTTCAACAGGGACAGGGTATCAATTGACAAAGGACATCATTTCAAAATATGGTCTTACCACTGTTTGCACCAATGCAAGATGTCCCAATATCTACGAGTGCTTTGAGAAAAGATATGCCACATTTATGATTCTCGGAAACATCTGCACAAGGGCCTGCGGATTTTGCAGTGTCAGTCATAATAAAAAGCCATTGCCGGTTGATGTTGACGAGCCGTACCACATTGCAATGGCTGTGAAGGAACTGGGTTTGAAATATGTCGTTATTACTTCTGTTACAAGAGACGATCTTTTTGATGGTGGAGCCGAACATTTTTCAAGATGTATAAGGATGATACGGAAACATAATCCTGAAACAAAAATTGAACCATTGGTACCTGATTTTAAGGGTAATATCGAGCATCTTGAAATTGTTCTTGAAGCATTGCCTGATATTTTTTCTCACAATCTTGAAACTGTGCCGGCTTTGTATCCTGATGTAAGACCGCAGGCAAATTACAAAACTTCCCTGAAAATGCTTGAATATGCAAAGAAAAAAGGATTTCCAATAAAATCCGGGATAATGGTTGGTCTTGGAGAAACAAAACAGCAGATATTAGAGGTAATGAATGACCTGAGAAACATTGATTGTGATTATTTTGTCATCGGCCAATATCTGAAGCCATCCTCAGAAAACCTTGATGTAAAGGAATTCATCCATCCTGATATTTTCCAAGAATACAGGATTATTGGTGAAAAACTCGGGTTTAAAAAAGTATTTTCAGGAGTATTTTGCAGAAGTTCTTATATGGCTGAACTTGCTTTTACAGAAAAATGAGACGATTGAGAACAATCTTGTTTTTGTTTTCGGTTTTTACAATAGTTTGTCCTGCGCAGGAAAAACTCGTTGTTATCAGTCCTCACTGGGAAGGTGTAAAGATTGAAATAGAAAAGGCATTCAAAAAATACTATAAGACACTGAAAAATAAAGATATAAGAATTGAATGGCTGGATCAGGGAGGTAGTTCTGATGACCTGAAATATGTTGAATCCCTTTTCGCCAGGAATCCTGAAACCACCGGTATTGATATATTTTTTGGTGGCGGGCTTGATCCTTATCTGAGATTAAAAGGACAGGGTTTTCTTCAGAAATGGAAAGCACCTGATGAAATTTTAAAAACGATTCCAGCCCAGTGCAACGGCATTCCGAATTATGATGAGGATTATACCTGGTATGGAATTGTACTTTCAAGTTTTGGAATTCTGTGTAATAAAAGGGTGCTTGAATTTATAAATGCGCCTATTCCAAAACAGTGGAGTGATCTTGCAAATCCTGTTTACTATAGCTGGGTGGGTGCATCAGATCCACGGCATAGTGGCAGCATGCATATGATGTTTGAAATCATTCTCCAGGCAAATGGCTGGGAAAAGGGCTGGAAAACAATCCTTGGAATACTTGCAAACACATCAAGTATTCCAACAAGTGCATCCCAGGCAGCAAAAGATACCGCAATCGGACAAACTGCGGTTTCTCTCTCCATTGACTCTTATGCTCTTGCCCAGATAGAAATCAATGGCCCAGAAAATATGATTTTTGTATTGCCTGAAAAACAGACAGTAATAAATCCTGATTGCGCAGGAATTCTGAAAGGAGCGCCGAATTTAGAAAACGCAAAACTTTTCATGGAATTTTTGCTTACAGATGA
>JAOAAW010000145.1 GCA_026418655.1 bacterium
TGGTATCACAAGGCCAATAAATCCAACAAGTCCGGCCAGTGATACGCAAAAACCCGTAATCAGTCCTGAAACACTGAGCCAGAAGTATCTTTTTCTTTCTGGGTCGATTCCAAGAGTTACTGCTTTTTCTTCGCCCAACGAGAAAATATTTAGTTGTTTCCAGAATAGCCAGGCAATCATATAGCATGGAATGAGAAAAAATGGGGCAATTTTAAGTGTGTCAGAATGAAAACTGCTGAGATTCCCCATAAACCATACAACAGCTTCCATGAAACGCTCTTTTTGGAGTAATGTTATTATAAGGAGTGAAAATGATGAAAAGATGAAATTTAGCATAATACCAACGAGAATTAATGTTCCTGCAGATAATCGTTTCATGGATGTCAAAACCAGAAGAATAGCAATGGATAAGAGGCTTCCAATAAAAGCAAAAATTGGTATAGCCAGTATTTGTCCAATTATAATACCTGCAGCGATTCCGAGGCTTGCACCACCTGAAATACCCAGTACATAGCTTTCAGCAAGAGGATTTTTTAAAATTGCCTGAAGTATAAGACCTGACAGTGATAAACCAGAGCCAACGAGAAATCCACACCAGACCCTGGGTATTCTTACCTGAAAAATTATCATTTTTTCAAATCGGTAATTTTCGGGATCAGAGATTATTTGTATTATTTTAAGGGGTGAAAAAGTTTCAGTACCAAGGCATATTGATATCAGAAGCGCAATAAATGTAAATACAGTAATAAGTAAAAAAGATTTTTTTTTCAATTTTTTGCAAAATTTGCTATCATTTTGACACATTTCAGAAAACTAACAGGTGTTGGACTGCAAAAATCATAATCATCGACTCGGAAAATCTTCCCGTTTTTTACTGCGTTTATATTCTTGAATGGTTTCCAAAAGTTCTCAATGTACGACTCTTCTCCCATTCCCATTGCAACAATAATGTCCGGATTTCTTTTTATTGCTTCTTCGACACTAACTGTTATGTACTTTGTTCTTATATTGTTGAAAATGTTTAATACACCTGCATATGTAGAAATTTCATTGAAATAAGAATCTCCTCCAGCAGTTACCAATGGTTTAGTTCCTAACTGCCAGAAAATTTTTTTTCTTTCTGAAGATTTCTTTCTTGAATATTCTGAAAGTGCATTGTCTATCTGTGAAATTATTTGTTCTGCAATGTGGCGTCTATCAAAAATGTCAGCAAGCCTGATAAAATTGGCTTTCAAATCCTGATAGGTTCTAACCTCATCCAAAACAACAATTTTTATTCCAAGTTCTAGTAGTTTTTCTACTGTTTGTTTACGGTTACCTTCTTTACTTGCTATTACAATATCGGGTTTCAGATTTACTATGGTTTCAATACTTGGGTCAAGCAGAGTTCCTATAAGGACTCTTCCTTTTTTTATTTCCGGTTTTTCATGAATTGTCACGCCTATTATTTTGCTTTCAATACCAAGAAGAATTAAATTTTCTGTAATGTATGGACCAAGCGATACAATTCTATAAGGATAATTTTTGTCTGTATCTGAAAAACAATTGTACAACAATACGCATACAAACAACAAAGAAAAGTAAGCACTTTTTTTCATTGCATATTAACAAATTCAAAAACTTTCTGTACAATTTTTTTTATATGCAGTGGTGTCGTTCCGCAGCAACCACCTATAATTGATGCACCTGATTTTATTAGTTCTGGAATAAACGTAACCATATGTTCTGGAGTTTCTGGGTATATGGTTTTCCCGGATACGAGTTCTGGAATTCCTGCGTTCGGTTTTATCCATACTGGCAATTGCGTGAATTTTCTTATTTCTTTTGTAATATCAATAAAAGTTTCAATTCCTGAGCCACAGTTTGAACCGACTGCATCGGCACCATATGTCTTTGCCATCTCTACACATTCGTAGATGTTGTTACCCATTAAAGTTCTATAGCCACTTGAAGTAATGTTGAATGTGAAACAAACAATAACTGGCTTATCAGTTACAGTTTTTGCTCCCATTAAGGCGCATCTTGCCTCACCTACGTCGCTCATTGTTTCAATCACTATTCCATCTACTTCTGCATCGGTTAGTATTCTTACTTGTTGACTGAAACAGTCTATTGCTTCTTTTTCTGTCAAATTCCCATATGGTTTTAACAGTTCTCCGGTTGGACCAATTGATGCGAAAACCAAACGATTTCCAGCAACCTTTCTGGAAATTTCTACACCTTTTTTGTTAATCTGCTCAATTTTTTCCTCAGCTCCATATTTTTTAAGTTTTAGCCGATTTCCACCAAAAGTATTTGTAAGGATAATATCCGAACCTGCCTCAATATAGGATAGAGCTATTTTTTCTATTATTTCCGGCTGGCTTATATTTAGAATTTCCGGATATTGGACTCTTGGATTCTTTATTTTTTCAATTTCAGTACCCCACGCACCATCGGCCACAAGTACTTTTTTCGTTTTTAAGGCATCTATTAGTTTATTACTCATCTCTTTATTATACGATACTTTGAAAGTAATATCACTCCAGATCATAAAGAGATGCGTCCGGTGAAAGGTCTCCAATCGTTTTATCATTGGTACTGATATTATATTTAATTCCTATGGATTCAACATGGCCGTCGCAGAAAAGTACATTTGCTCTTCCATTATGTCTGAAATGCACATTTGGTCCAAAATAATAAATGTCTCCTGGTGCTCTTAAGTAATTGTTGGCAATTGTTTCTGAAGTCCATGCTGACCAGATTGCGCTATCGGAGACAAGTACTGTTTTGGATGGATTCTGGATTCTGCTGAGTTTTGCTGGTAAATCTGCCTGGCCATCCCATGCAGAATATCCTCCACCAATATATGTTGCATTGTAGGCGTATCCAGTAAATGGTTTGTCGTAGGATTTAAGAGTAAATCTTGAAGGACACTGGAATACTTTTTCATTAAGATATTTACCGATTATACCAGGTTTCCAGTTTACCCAATCATCAGTTGCAAAATCCCAGTCCAAACTTCCTGTGAAGGTTGCATAATATGCTGGCGGAAAAAATTCATCGTTGTCTTGTGTGTACATTGCAAAGGCAATGAAAATTTGTTTTAAATTACTTAAACACACCGCGGACCTTGCTTTTTCTCTTGCTCTGGCTAAAACCGGAAGCAGTAATGCCGCCAGTATCGCCCCAATGGTTATCACTACCAACAGCTCTATCAAAGTAAAACCGAACTTCCTTCGCTGACACATACACCCTCCTTCGTTTGGCGGGCAAAATAAAAAACCCGCACGCGGCGGGTTGCACCCAGATTTCTTCACCCTAAAGCACATTCCTGAACTCCGCAGGACTATGCATCCGTCTCGCAGGCAGGT
>JAOAAW010000015.1 GCA_026418655.1 bacterium
GTTTTATTATTACGGGTAATCCTATTGCCATCCTCAAACATAATATCACATCTGAAATATCAATCATTCCATCTCCATTTATATCGCCCTTCACAAATGCTGGATAGACTTTCAGGACGCAGAAATTGTTATCCTCACTGAATTCTCTTACAGTATTGGTTGTGTCTACTATCAGGTACAACTCATAATCTGAAACATTCCCCGAATTCCACAAAAAATTAATCTGCAAAATTTCATTGGGTTCAAGATTATCTACTGTTCTCTCATGGATAATGGTCCCATTCAGTCCATCCTTTCTAATCTGCAACACAAAATTGCCTGTTGAAAGCACTCCAATATTCTGAATTATTGCTGAAATAGAAGTAAGATTTTCTGAAACAATTGTTCTTCCGATATAGGTTGCTTCAATATCAGGAAAAACACATTCAATTACAGCAGTATTGTTTGATTTATTCTCTTTTGGAAGAGTTCCATCAGGGTCAATTACAGCATATATACTGATTGGTTCTGTTACTTCCGGAACTTCCCATTCCATTGAAACTAAAGTTTTTTCTCCTGGCGCAAGATATGATGCAATGGTTGTACTTCCTATCAGTGTCCCACCATTTTGAGGATCCCCGGTATAAAAACATACTGGAATATTTTTTAAAACTGTGTTCCCGGTATTTTCAAGTGTAATATAAATTTCCGCAGTACTTCCACAAGAAGGATTAAACGGTGTAATGTAGAAACTATCTGTTTCAAATGAAATATCATCTGTAAGCGTATGCATAAAAAATGCCAGATCCGTTGTTCCTGTTTTTACCGTGGGCATGCTAACATTCTTTCCACAAGCCAGTTCAAATTTGTCCTGCAAGATTTCTATTTCAACCCTGTCATATATACTCACAAGTTTATCTTCGCCATAAAATGTAACAACAGGAGAATGTTCTGTTTGGCTATCAGATGTTAACTGTTGAGGCTTTCCGAATTTTTTTGAAACAGGATCATAGAAAACCGCAAAAAGGTCAGAACTGAATCCAGATGGTTCTGTCCATACAAATGCAAGTTTTCCAGATGGACTTCTTGCAATCTTAAATCCTGAAATATTGCTGGAATACTCATCTTCAAAGGTATAAAAAATACCGATGGTCCCAAAACTCAGATATCCATCCGTCAGATAAACCATATTGTTTTTCAGGAAATAGAGCTGTAAACTGTCGTTAGAAAAAAACACCCTGACATTTCCATCAGGAAGATTATCATCTGTCCTATCCCAGATACCGGTTTTTCGCCATCCACCAAAGGCCTGTCTATGCCATTCAGTTGAAAATATATCCCTATCATTTATTGTTGATAAATCCTCATCCATATCAAAACAGAAATAAGCCACAGCAAAGAAATTGGTTGGACTGTATTTTCTGTTATAGACAAAATCATATCCAATAAGAGGCTTCTTGAAGTTAGGATAGTTATCAGTATTAATTACGACTTCGGGTGTTTCCCACGATGTACCATTCCATATTGTTGAATATATTGTGTTGGGATTCTGCGTATTACCCGTTATATGATTACTCTGGTTTGAAATCCAGATAACCATCATACTGTTTTTGTCCGGACCACTTATTTTTGGACTCCTATCAAGGTAGTCATTGTTTGTAATAGAATATGGAACAGACCAGGTGCCTGTTTGTGGATTATAAAAAGATACACAAATCTCAAGGTTCTGTTTCATTTGCTCAAAATCAGCATTGTCAGGCAATTGTATCTTCACATTTTCCCAGACAACAGCTGCCCAACCATCCTGAAAAACAATCAACTCAGGATGAAAATCAGCAGTTCCATCATCATAAACCGCTACGGGTGTAGACCACCGGGTACCATCAAAAGATGAAAAAACAAGTTTTGTTCTGTTCAAAGAACTTCTTGCAGGATCATCATAAAGCCAGGCAGCATAAAGGTATTGACCTGCACAACCAATCGCTGGTTCAGAATGCGGAAAAACATTCTGCTGCAATGTTGTCACTTTTGTTTCAGAGCCAGATTTGATGGAATCTATGCCACCTTTGAAAATACCATAATCAGGTGACTTGATATAATCTCTTTTTGCTGGTTGGGGTGTTTCCACACTCAGGCAAGGAATCTGGCTTGAAACAATCTTCTTGTCAATAAGTGAGTATTCCCAGTGTAATGCCTCATTTTCCCATGTAAACAAAAGTGCATAAACTGTAAAGCCAGCATTGAGATATATTGAAAGTTCATCAAGTGTTGGTTCTTCTGGAAATTGAAGACCAAGTTCAAGACCTCCACCAATCCAGCCCTCAACGGCAAGAATTTCGTCAACTCCTGCACCGAGAGAACCACGAACATATGGATTAATGGAAATCTTTCCATTCATGCCGATTGGTTCAAGTGATGTAACACCGAGCAGTGCCTCTGCTTCAAGGGATACACTTGCTTTCGCATACATTGGAATAGGAACAGGTCCCACCATCACAACAAAGGGCCAGGATTTTTTAAGTTCTACCTTGCCATGCAATCCTGCATAGCCAGCCCAGTCCCAGTCATGTTCAGAAGGATAATATTGCCCATCAATATTTACTATTGGGTACAAACTGAAAGAGAGCCCGGCAATCTTTCCTGAATCTATCTTTTTTTCCTTTTGAAGCCCTTCAAATTCAAGTCCAATGCTTGCTTCTCCTGCACTTGAAACCTCAGCAGAAACAGTTGGAATGCACTTGAGCCAAACGGGTTTTCCTCCAAACAAAGGAATATCAGAAGGAATACCAGAACCATCAAGACCCTCATTAAAGAAATTCCAGTTTGCCCCTAATTTTGATTCATAGGAAAAATATGGGCCCTTATCAATGGGAGCCATTGTAAACACTGGAAGTGGTTTCATTACAACGAAGTCAGCCTCCTTTTCTTCTGAAAGCCCGCCTGTAGAAGTAATCGCCTGAACCTTTAATGTTCCACCAATACCAAAATCAGTTCCCATATTAAAGGTTTGCTTTGCAGACGAAGTACTTACTGATTGTTCTATTATCTTTCTGGGCGTGATGAATTTTACCTTCCCGGGTGTATGACCTGCCCAATCAATATTGATTGTGAATTCAACATCAAAATCAACTCCATCAAGATAAAAAACAGTTCCATCATATTTACTGGAAATATCTGTCACAATCGGCATGACAAAGTTTGATGGATAAATGATAATATTTTTGCTAACATTGCTTGATGCAGGTACTTCAACCGGTTTTATCACAGAAGAATACCCATCTTTGTTTACTTCTATATCATAAGAACCTGGTGCAATGGGAGAAAATACACATTGACCAGCATAATCAGTGATGATTATCTGACTTCCTACCTTAACCTGTGCACCCTCAAGAGCATTTCCATTTGAACCATCATAAACTGTTGTTATAAGAGCTGACTGCCCGTCTCCACCACCTGTACCAAAAAGTCCTATAATTGCCATCTTATCACCAAAGGGAATTCTGACAGAAGCACTTCTCTTGCCATTCAACAGAGGCATGAAACAAACTGTCAGGTAGAGTGTTTGCCCCTGCAATATACTTTCGCCTGAACAATTTTCTGTCAATGAAAATTCACCTGAAATATTATCTCCACCAGAAATTGTAATGGCACCAAGGGTAAATGGGGTATTTGAAATATTTGTGATTGCAAATCTTTTATATGATTTTGCTCCAAGAATTACATTGCCAAAATTGTACACTGCTGGCTGACATTTGATGTAGGTATTGTACACACTGTTACCAGTGTTGTAATTGTCATGACGATATTTCGGAAAAGGACTATTTTTCTGATAATCAGTATTTTCAACATAGATTGCGTAAAGATAGCCATCTGTGGTTCCGATATAAGCAGTGCCATCTTTTGCTATTGCAGGTGAAGAACTCATTTGATGTCCAACATAATACTTCCACTTTTCACCCATGTTGCCAGAAGAAACAGCATAAAAATAATAAGTGTGATATGTTACCTGGTATGAGACACCAAAATAAATTGTTCCATCAGCACCTATGGCAGGGGTTGAAGTAACAGCACCCTGCGGCATAAACGATACGCCAGTGTTACTCCCTGCATTGAAACGGTAAATAGCAGCATTGGCACAACCAATAAGAATCCTTCCATCTGCCAGAATTACTGGCTGATATGTCATTGAGGCGCGATCGATTCCCCAGAATTCATAGAGTAATGTCCCGGTTGCAGCGTCTATTTCCCTTAAATAACCACGAGAATCACCGACATAAACCCTGCCATTGATACCAATTACAGGTATACCGAGAACAGCAGGGTCATCATAGGAATTTCCTGCTGCCCAGGGGTATTGTTGCTTCCATTTCAGAGTTCCATCAGGATTGATTGCATAAAGGGTTCTTGGTGTTGATGCTGAAACATAAATACTTCCATCCATACCTATCACAGGAGGACTATTGAAGTTGTCAGTTGCTTCATATGTCCAGATAATATCACCATCAATGGAAAAACAATACAATTTGTTTAGAATTACAGAAAATATAGTTCCATCAGAATTTGTAGCGATCTCACAGTCAAAAGCAACGACATCAGGCTTTGACCATCTGAGGTTACCATCAGGCCTTACAACATAAAGTGTTGAATCTGATCCAGCAACACAGATACTTCCATCTGCAAGAACCACAGGTGAAGAATGAAACACCACTCCAGTTGTGCTGAAACTCCAGATTATTGAACCATTGTCAGGATTTATTGCCTTAAGCCTTGTCCCACCGGCAGCATAAATTGTTCCATTTTTACCGATTGCAACAGATGGGATATTTGTAGTCTCAGGCCTGATACTCCATTTGAGTGTTCCTGGTGTCCCACAAAAAGAGTTTGTACCAATAAAAAGTAAAACCAGCAGGGTTAAAAATATCTTTTTCATTCTAGAATTATTTTTACTTTTTTCTAATTTCCGGTCAAATATCCAGCCAAATTAACACCATAAATGAGATGACCTGTTTCATTTGGATGAACCCCGTCAACAAAATAGAAACTATCATGTGGCACAAGCGAAAGTCCGTCAATGACATTACAGTTTATTTTCCTCGCCACATCTGCGATAATTTTTCTCAAATCTCCAAGACTTCCTGCCTGTTTTATCTGATCTTCTCTGTCTGTCCATATAGGGGTAATTACAAAAATTTTTGATTTTGAAAAAATCTTTTTCAATTTTTCAAGATATGCAGACACTGAATCCTCTATATGCCGGGCTGAAAAATCCTTTGCCCAATCATTCACACCATAGGAAACAGTAATAATATCGGGTTGAAATGGAAAATTTTCATCAAGGGATTCAGGATCAAAAACAAATCCACCAACACCCTGATTGATATAGTCAGCATTGAGAATTTTAGCAACAACACAGGGATAGGTACACACAGGACTCATACAATCCATTCCCTGGGTAATTGAATCACCTAAAAAAAGAATTCTGGTTCCAACTTTTTTAAGTGGTTGTCCCTGAGCACTGAAGGAAATCACTTCAACTTCTACACTGACAGGTAGATACAATCTTATTTCTCTTTCCTTTTCATCTGAAAACCGATAAAGATGAAGTTTCATCTGACTTATTTCAGAAGCAAGATTCATCAATCTGATGGACTTTACAATTTTTCCATCAACTTCAAGGTCAAGTCCCATGTAATTTCGTGCCCTACCCCTTAAAGCAAGTTCAATCTCTATACTTTTTGAAGTTGTCTTCATACCAATATAAACGCCTGATAAGCATCCCGTACGAATTTTTGTGGTCTCTCCATATTTTTCATAGGTACGAAGTTGCCTCTCAGTAAATCTTGAAATTGTCCCTGGAATTACTCCATTAAGAAACTGTGAATCCATTGTTTGCTCCTTATGTTCTAATACCATCTCCAGCCCATGCCTGAAACTGGTAGGTTCTTAAAACTTTCTCTATCAATATCTCTCTTCACAAAATCTTCACCATCAAGAACCTTTTCATCATTAAATTCCACTGCACACCTTTTAAGCTGATTTCTCATAAACTTTAATGTTTCCTGATATTCTTTTTTATCGGCGAGATTATGAATTTCAGCAATATCATCAATCTGATTATAAAATTCTTCAACTGCCCCTGCTTCAGTATAAATATACTTCCATTTCCCATCAGTTACCATCACACTTGCACCAATACCACCATCAGTGGTTGAATAAAAAACATCTCTCACTTTATATTCAGGATTTTGAAAAGTATCTATCAGACTGCCTCCATGAACCTTCTGACCAATCTCAACACCAGCATAATCTGCAAGTGTCGGCAAAATATCCTGCAATCCTACAAGAGAGTCGCTTATCCTTCCTTTTGCCACTCCTGGACCTGAAACAATAAATGGAATCCTGACAGAACCATTGAGATGGCTCACTTTGAACGCAGAACCAAAATCACCCAAAAGATCTCCATGGTCAGCAGTAAAAATTATCAGGGTGTTTTCGAATATTCCTGATTTCTCAAGATAATCAACAACCCTGCCGATCATTGCATCAAGAAAAGTAATACATCCATAATAATAACTCCTGATGACCTGCCACGCCTGCGGGCTGAGATGATTGAGTGCCTTGAAATAATAAATCATTTCAATCAAAGGGTTTTTTTCTCTCATCATCTCTCTGGTACCAAAAGGCATCGGTATTTGCCTCGGATCATAAAGATTATCATAGGGCCTTGGAGGATCATAGGGACTGTGCGGCTTTGGGGAACTCATAAAAACAAAAAATGGCTTGTCTGGAGTCTCTTTTCTGTGCGTTTCTATACTTTTGATTGTACAATTAGCAATCCAGTGGTCCACATAATGTTCTGCTGGAAGTGGACTCGGGCATGGCCGCACATCATTATTTCCAACACCATGAGCGCGGCTGTAACCATGCCACCCGACAGAAGAAAGATAATCAAAATAATCCTCAAGCCCTTTCATTTTTCCTTCAGGATCATACTCAGCGATGATTCTTCCGCTTTCATGAAGGTCAACTTGCTCAAAACCATGAACGAGTCGTGGTGTACCTGGTGGTGAATATGGTAAGAAATGTAGTTTACCACAGGCATAAGCACGATATCCTGCCTTTTTAAGAACTTCTGTCAACAAAGGCTGCCCATCCTTGATACGGCCACCATTACCCTTGATTCCTGTGCAAACCTGGGGGTAATTACCAGTCATTAAACTTGCTCTTGCAGGAACACATATAGGATCCGGTGAAAAGGCATTTCTGAACAAAATTCCGCTGCCGGCAAGTTTATCAAGATTGGGCGTTTTTATGACAGGATTACCAGCACACCCCAAACAATCCCACCGCATCTGGTCTGCAAAAATTAAAAGGATATTTGGTTTCATTTTTTTATTATTCTAATCCTTTCACAGATTTTTTCAAAAATTTAGCCTGTTTTTTGACACAGGCATTGTAAAGGAATAAAATCTCAAAAACTCTGGAGGGAAAAATGAATAAAACATTGTGGCAGTATTATGTGGATAAAGCGAATGAAATAACTGAAAACGGACTTGAAAATATCAAAAACCTGAAACAATGGGAAAAAGGAAAAGAAGAATTAAAAAAAGAGTTTTTCATATCGGTTGGGCTTTATCCTGTACCTGAAAAGTGTGATCTTTCTATTAAAATTGTTGGCGAGATAAAAAAATCGGATTTCCTCATAAGAAAAATTGTTTATCAAATATATCCAGGCTGCTGGAGCAGTGGTCATCTCTATCTACCGGAGCCATTGCCTGAAAAAAAATTGCCTGCTGTTTTATATGCCTGTGGACATTCAGGACTTGGAACATACTGGTATCACAGGCACGGCGTAATGTGGGCAAAAAGGGGATATGCCTGTTTTGTTTTTGATACAATCAGACAGAGCGAAAACACAGGAGACCATCACGGTCTTTATACAGGAACACGGCTTGACTGGATTTCCCGTGGTTATAATTCTTCTGGGGGAGAACTTTTGAATTCCATAAGGGCACTTGATGTACTCTGCGAGATGCCAGAAATTGACAAAGAAAGGATTGGAGCAACAGGTATTTCTGGAGGGGGCGCACACAGCCATTTTCTTGCAATCGCTGATGAAAGAATTAAAGCAGTGGCAACATCTGCTGGTGTCAGTGTGCTTGCCTGGGCAATAGGAAACAGAACCATGTTTCAGCATTGTGATTGTATGTATACACTGGGTAATTTTCAAAAAGATATCTGTGAATTTTCTGCATTGATTGCGCCACGCCCGCTTCTTTATTGCTTTGCATCTGATGATAATCTGTTTTTCAGAAAGGAATACCAGACACTTTATAAAAAGGTGAAAAGAATTTATAAACTTTATGGCTGCGAAGAAAGATGCAAGCTCTTTGAGTACCCGGGTCCACATGCATATTCTGATGAATCTGTGAAAAAAATAAATGATTGGTTTGATAGGTATGTGGCAGAAAAACAGCATCCGCAGATTAAACTTGAAGACAATTCTATACCTGAACAGGAACTTGCGATTTTTAATGGAAAATCACCAGAACCAAACAGATTAAATCTTCTTCCTGAACTACTTACGGTTCAGAAAACAAGGCCTCTGCCCAAGACAGTGCAGGAATGGAACAAGATACGTGTTGAAACTATGCAACAACTTAAGGAAAATGTTTTTCACTGGCTTGATAGATGTAATGAGAAAATGGAGATAAAAAACACCGGAAAATGGATTTTTGAAGGTAAAAATTTTCACCGTTATACTGGAACTGTTGCTGGAATGGAGTGTTATATTGAAGCATTCTTCCCCGGCACATCAGTACAAAATACAATCATTGCAATCGGAGACTATAAACAGAATACACTGACTCTGCGAGAAAGAGTTTTTGAAGCCTCTGAAGATTGTAATCTAATACTGGTAGAACCAAGGGCTTGTGGAAGAAATGCAGCAGGTATCGAACAGGGTGACTACTGCCTTTACAGGGCTGCCGCTTTAACCGGAATAACACCAGTAATGATGTGGTTAAATGACCTGAAGTATATTGTTGAATATTTCAGAAAAACACCAGAATGCAAGAATACAAATCTCGTTCTTTTTGGAACCGGAGAAGCCGCTGGAAGTTGTCTTTATTACTCAATTTTTGATGAAAAAATCCCCGCGGTTATTCTTGATAATGCTGTTGACCCCCATGCTAAAGGTTGCTATATTCCTGGAATAATGAAAGAAATTGATATCACTGATGCTACAG
>JAOAAW010000055.1 GCA_026418655.1 bacterium
GCCATGTATAGCGCATTTAAGATACCCACATGCAAATCACAGAAAATTACAGGTACAAAACCACCATGGGTACAGGCAGCAGGGTCCTTTTTTACCCTGTCTCCCCACGGTGGGACATGCTGAAACGCGCCACTGGCATAGTTGAACACACAGTAAATATAAATCGTGTCCTCTGGACTGATAGGATCTGTAAGACCAATCCAATCAGTGCCAGTGAGTGTAGCGATATTCATCAGGTAGCTTATATTTCCAGCCTGCCGTGTCCAGGCAACCTTTCTTGAATCCTTGGGACACTTATACACCAACCAGTTTTTAATATATCCCATGTCATAGAGCACATTATACCACCTGCCAGTTCCACCGTATCCGCTGTCAGCTGGCATTCTTACAACCTGATAGTCATCAGAATACATTTTTATTGCAAGAGAAATCTGTTTAAGATTGTTAAGACAGGATGCCATCTTTGCCTTTTCCCTTGCCTTACTCAGTGCAGGCAGCAGCATCGCGGCAAGAATCGCAATGATTGCAATCACTACGAGAAGCTCAATCAGTGTAAATCCTTTTTTCATTTTTTTCACCCCCTTTTTGTTTTTAAGATTTCTTTCTTGTAAACTATTTTTTACACCCTTTATAAAAATTTGTCAAGAGGTAGCATAAATTCATTTTTTCAAAGACCACAGAAATCCCCTGCGGAACAATCCGCCTATCTCTGCATTATTTTTTTCAAGTGGAAGATACAAGTAACCTTTTTTCACCATTTACCAAACCATCCAGTTTTACAGACTTAATCGCCTGACCACTGGTAAATTCAGGATGGTATTTTGGTCCTATAAAAAAGGGATAGATAGCATGCAGTTTAGTTTTATCGTCTTCCATTCGCTGTGCCTGTTTTGCTAATTTCACCGGGTAAGCCCAAAGGTGACCGTCAATGATAAGAAACGTATTAACAGGTTAGCGAAACATAGCAAAGTAATATTTTAACTATCTTCCTGTTACTTCCACCTACCATCTCAGATTGTCTTTTTTTGCCACCTCTTCTGGAATAATCGGTCCATCAGAAGAGAGTGAAAAAATCGTGGGAATATTGAAAAAACGCATGTTAAAACCGCACTGTGCCATAAACATTCCCCACATTTTTCCATCCATTCCTTCTGGCACAGGAATTGTATAATAAAATCCATCACCCCTGAAGTTCATTCCATCCTTTCGCTGGTCGACTGAAGGCCGTCCCTGATATTCAATCCATTTGCCATCAGGGTCTTTAATGCCGAATCTTATTCCACCGCAGGAAGCCGCAAATTGAATTTCTCTTGTACCTTTTGGCACATAGAACCATGTGTTCCATAAAAGAGTATAACCTCTTTGTCCTTCTGGTACAAAAGCTGCTCGAAGACCAGGCGCCGGCATAAAAACCGTTCCACCGCCATGGTCATCAAACATGAAGTAATACACACCAGCAGAAGGCACATTCAGTTCAATCTGTACAGGTTCCTTGGGACATATTGGAATAGTGCCCCTTGTAATTTCCTTACCCGACATATCTGTAAGTACATAATCGCCTGGTGGACTGTTGGGATACATGGTTCCGTGATTCATGGATAGTTTCAATGGTTCACCTTTCATACTTGCCAGCGCCATTGTGAATTTACCATGAAAGATTACTTTGTTGTTTCTCGGTGGATTTGGTGAACCCGAAATCCATTCTGGTGCGACAAGGTTTTTACTGAAAGATAGGGTTGTAACCTTTGGTACATCGCCAAAGTCTGCCTTCATCTTACTGAACCATTTGTCAGTTTCTTCTGGTGTAATCGGAGATGGGTCCCTGTAAGGAATTTGTTCTGGCTTTTTTTGTACTGAATAATTTTCATACCAGTTCCATGTGGGTTCATTAAATTCTTTCGCCCACTGTGCTGTTGTCATACCCGCAAAAAAGCTCCAGAAGGTCATATAGGTATTGCGAATTCTGTAATTCCATTTGAGGGTCTCAAAAGCCCATTTCTTGCGTTCCTCAAAGGGCAGGCTTGTATCTCGTACCTTGTTCAATAGGTAGACATAAACATTGTATTGTTTCAGTTGCTGAATACGTGCCAGTACATCAGGTTGACCTGCTGCAGCTCTTTCAGCAGCTTCAAGGTAATCGCAGCAGATGCGGTAAAAGGTAGGACCAACAAGCGGCGCATTACCCAGATCTGTATGTTGATAGTATGCCTTCATCCATTTTGCAGCAGGCCCGAATGCCTTCTGATAGAAATCATTTTTTAATGCCTCAACATCTGTGGAAGTATTCCACATCAGGTGAATCGCCAGGTAATACCCGAGTCCCTGTCCGCCCCAGCTGTTTCCGCATTCAGCGTTTAAGCATATCAACCCATGCCTTAAATAGTAAGGAATTTTTTCAGCCACATATTTCAGATTTCCTGTTCTTCCTGCAGGCATATTGTCCCGTGTCCAGTCATAGACTGCCCAGTAATCATAAAGTCCGACGTACTTGCACTTCTTGGGCCACAGCTCCAGTAGTTTCTCAAAGCCATATTTTGTGTTGATGATAAGAGTTGTGGTCAGTTCCACATAAACATTGGGTTCTATCGGGAAATCAGGTGGATCTGCGTGCCAGTTATAAGCCAGCAATCCAACCAGTTTGCCAGGATGACTTTTCTGAATCGCCCTTGCTACTATATTGGCAAGATAAAAAGCCTGATTTCCACAATCTCCAAGTTTTGCACATTCAGGACACAGACACCAGCCTCCACCATCATCTGGACCCACACTGACCATGTCAGCATCCGGGTTTTTGTTCAGGCATTCCTGCGCCCACTGGATTACATATTTCTGTGTATCTGGATTTGTCACACAGAGCTGTCCCCACCATTTCCAGCTTTTGCTTCCAGGTTTTAATGGCTGGCCTGGTGGTGTTTCTGGACCAGTGCCTGTGCGAATGAGGTTACCATTCTCATCTTTTATCAGGGCTCGCATCTCTGGATGCGCTTCAAATTCCTTCCAGAATCGCTGAACAACAACATGGGCACTATGGCCTGCAACACTCTTGAACCCCCTGGGAAGTCTATTTTTCCTATACCAGGATTTTGTTGCTTCACCTGCATCAGGGTCTTCTTTTTCATAATGCTGTCCAAGGTCATAACCGAAAAATCCTCCGCATACTTCAGGCCTATCAGTTTCATTGATATTGAATGTTAATTTTTCAATTTTCGGAATTATTTCCCATACTGGCCCTGGAAAGAACCATCTGCAACCAAGCAATTCAAGAAATCTGCTGACAGCATGGGAAACGCCAAGTTCAGTGGCACCAAGAAGTTTGACACAGCCATCTTCAGTACGGATCGCATACGCATCCCTGCCATCATAGACGTCATAAATTTTCAGGCCTTCAGCAGCAGAAGGTGTGGGAAATTCCTCAATGGTTCCTACCAGAATTCCAGGACCAGCAGAGCCAGTCTTAATCTCAAATTTTGCGCCTGTGATTCGTTCAAGGTATGAAGCAAGTTCAAGTGCTCGTGCCTTTGTATCCTTACCTGCTTTTTCTGAAATAATTACAGGCAGTTTTGCATTGCGTTTTTCAGCAATCAGCACTGTCTCTGTGCTTGTTGAATGGTTGCGAGTTACTGCATCAATACGAACGGCTTGGAGATACCCTGGCAGGATAAGAAAAAACACAAGGCAAAACCAGATTATTTTGTTTTTCATCTCTTATCTATGATACACCTTTTATATTTGTGGTCAAAGGAGTTTTCCTTAAACGGTCTTATCCAGGTGTTTTTTTCAATTTCTGCCTTTTTCAAATTAATCATTCTGATAATTTCAGGGTCAAATTTTGGTTTTCTTTCATAGGTGCAGAGTCCATTGACTTCCTGTTCAACATCATATAACTGGGTATAGCAGAACCCGCAGATTTTAGGATGATTTAACAAAATTTGAGTGAGCTTTTTGTATCTTTTCAAAAACTCCTGTTTTGTTTTTGGCCGTTCTCCATAACCCCAGCCATCATCTGTTTTTCTCTCATCCCACCAGATTCCACCGTATTCACTTACCCAGTAGGGCTGTCCCTTGTATGGTGCGTCAAGTTCAGGACGATTCTGCCATACTATATCTTTTGTTTTGAATGGTTCAAAATAAGATTTGAATTTTTCAGGGTCCTGCTCATAGTTGTGACAGTCATACATGTCTGTTTCCACATGGATATATCCACTTGTGTCAATGACAGGCCTTGTTGGATCAAATTTTTTCGTAATTCTGTAAATTCTTCTGACAAGCTCATTGTCCTGGGGCTCGTGGGTTTCATTTAACGGACACCAGCCAATGATTGATGGATGATTGAAATCCCTCTTTATAACATCAGACCATTCATCTATCAAAATTGATGCTGTTTGATGACTCTGTCTGTTTTTTATCCCCCAGTTAGGGTATTCGTCCCATATAAGATAACCAAGTTTATCAGCATGATACAAAAACAGTGGCTCAAATATTTTCTGGTGTAATCTTGCTCCATTAAAACCAAACTGTTTTGAGATTTTTATATCATTTATCAAAGATTGTTCAGATGGTGCGGTATAGATACCATCAGGATAATAGCCCTGGTCAAGGACAAACCGCATAAAGATCGGTTTTCCATTGAGCAAAATCTTTTTTCCTTTTATTTCAATCTTCCTGAAGCCAAAGTAAGAGAAAACTTCGTCCTGTTTGTCCATTTTGGAATAAAGAGAAAATTTTACATTGTAAAGAAATGGTTTTTCAGTCGACCAGGGAATAAAATTTTTTATATTGCATTGAGCAAATATCACTCCACTTCCAGCTGTGGTTGTTTCACATATCTTTTCTCCTTCTGCTTCAATCTCAATATTAAGTGTTCCCTCTTTTTCAGTATCAACCATAAACAGAACATTTCCTGTATCAAAATCAGGAAGTATCATGAAGTTTTTGATATAATTTTTTCCAGTTGCTTCTAAATAAACTGTTTGCCAGATGCCTGTAACCCTTGTGTAATAGCATCCATAAGAATTATATTTTTGTGATTGTTTTCCGCAGGGCTGCAAAAATGTTCTGTTATCATCATAGGCGTTTACAATAAGAATGTTCTCTTTTTCTAAAAAAGGTGTAATTTCAAAACGAAAGGGAGTGTAACCACCTGTGTGATGGCCCATCTTTTTGCCATTTATCCAGACATTTGCAAGAAAATCAACCGCTCCAAAATTCAAAAAAATCCTTCTGTTTTTCCATTCTTCTGGAATTTCAATCTTTCTTTTGTACCATACAGAGACCATAAAATCTTTGTTTCCAATTCCTGAAAGTTTGCTTTCTGGCGGAAAGGGCACAATAATTTTGTTTCTGTATTTTTTTTCAGGTAGATGCCATCCCTTATCAATACCAGTGTTTGAAATATCTATATCAAAGTCCCACTCTCCATTCAGGTTTATCCAGTTGTTTCTTAAAAAGTCTGGTCTTGGGTGTTCATTTCTTGAAATTTCTTTCATCATAACCCCATTCAAAAGAAAAAATTTCACCCCTGTAAAGTTCAAATGAAAGATACAGGGGTTTATTAACTGGAATGTCAGAAATTTTCTTTTTCCTGAACACCACAGGAGCTTTTATGCAATCTCCAGTAATTGGAATACAATCATCAAAATCAAATCCAGGTACTGGTTTCTTTGTAGCATTATCCATAATGGCAATCTTGACATATCCATTCGGGCAGTTGCAGTTGACATATAACTCTGGTTTTTCAGGATTTACAGAAAGCGGCTCAACGCCTGTTGCATCAGGGTCTATAGAGAAACGTCCCCTGTGTGTGGCATATAAACTTGCGTATCTGTCTTTTTTTATTTTTGCAAGTCCGATAAAATATGAATTATCCTGTTCTTCAAGGGTTATGTCCTTTCTGAAACTGAAATTTATATCAATGCACCAGCCATGCATAAATGGAGTTCCTGAATAATAGAGAAGTACATCTTCGTCTTTTTCAAGGATATTCAAACCAGGGCACATGAATCCTGAATCAAAATCTCCTGGCTTACCGAGTTCAAGAAAAATAGGTCTTCCAGCAGGATATCTCCAGTTAAAACCATTGTGTGAATAGGCGAGCCGAAAATGAGAAAACCCAGAAGGGTTCTGACCGAAATTGTTCCGTAAAGGAAGTCCAATACAGAAAACATTCTGAACAGCAATATACAGATTTCCAGTCCTGTGAAGGGTAATTCCATAAAAATCAGTTATCATAAAGCCACGCTGTCTTGCTATAAAATCATCATAATCATCCGCAACAAAGCATTCATTCCATTTCAATGCTCCTTCATAACCAGTCCAGTTTTCGCAGTCCCTGCTTTCAAGACCAATGAAGGAGCGCCTTGTAAACATACTGTGCATCAGTCCTACCTTTTGAAACATCAGGTATCTGTGTGAAGGGAAATCAGTAAAGATACAACCACAATCACCGTGCTGCACAATCTTTTTAATCCTCTGCCATTGCAGTCCATCATTTGAGCCAAAAAGTATTGTTCCCCTTTCATCAATTGCACCGCCTTTGTCAGTAATGCCTGGTTCTGGCTTGCTTATCTGGATCACAATCGCATAGTACTTATATTTACTTCCAGGAAGTCCCCTTACCACACCCTGAACTGCACCGGGAAGTGCAAGAAGATTATTTCCAGGCCAGATGTCCTGTGCAGTAATTTTCAAATCTGGTTTCTTCCAGTTAATGCCATCAGTACTTTCAGCATAAGCAGAGTAAAAATGGTCAGCATTTTCTGAATAACTTTTTGCCGACGGCTGTACACAGTACCACATTCTGTAAATCCCATCCTCATAAAGAACCGTGGGATATTCTGAACAACGGGCATCCCACTGGGTATTTTCAGTTTTCGGTGCATTAATCTTAATTTTTTCTGCTTCTGGAAATCTTTGAACAATACTTGTATCCCAATCGCTCAAAATATCAATGTCCAGAAATACATGCCTGATGCTTTTCATACAGTCCCCCTTTTTAATTCTTTGCAAGGAATTTTATGGATTTTTCTGTGATATTTAAATCAAATTCAAAAAGCCCTTTCCACCATGCCCTGAAAGATTTCTTATCTCCAACAAATTGAGCGTAATATAACCCTGCTTTTTTTTCAAGATTATGTATTTCTTTAACAATATTTCTGAACCTTTCACTCATTTCCTTAAAAACTATTGAAGGCACTTCTTTTCTATTAGGAGTCCACCATCTTGCTTCTTCCTGTAAAAATTGTAGTTTACTCCACAGTAATTCTGCTTCAACACTTATTAACAGACCCTTTCCAAAGATACCATCAACTTTTTGTTGTTTCAACAATAAAAGAACATTTTCAAGGTTTTTAACCCTTCTAATTATTCCTGGTCCAGGAGCATTACTTGAAATAGTCCATAAAATATCGTCCAGGTAGAATTGTCCAAATTTAATGGGTATTCCGATTTCACGGGCAACAATTTTTGAATTTTCTTTTATTTCAGAAGGTTGCGTCCTTCCTGTATAAGAAACAGCGGCAAAATGTGCGATATTGTAAAGTGCAAGAGTCCAGGGGGGTGAAATTGGTGCAAAGGAATGGGCTTTTGCCCAGTTTGTTGCAATGATGCCCTTGCAATTCACCTTTTTAAGGATATTACACATGAACACTGGATTTAAGACACCCCTGATGAAACTCGGCAAAAAAAGCATATCAGAACAGGTATAAACAGCGCATGCTGACCAGAAATTTTTCCTGAACTGCGAAGCAATTCTTGTCTGCGGAAAACTATGGGGATAACCAGTTTTTGAATCAGTCCCTATCATCTCTTTTATTTTTTCATCAAGGTCTTCAAAAAAATTACCCTCTCTTTCCATTCTTGAAAAAGGCAAATCCCTTATTACTGTTCTGTATGAATTTTTTGCTTCAAGTATTGTTGGTTTTAATCCGCCTATTGAAATTTCAGGAGTTATTTTATCTGTGTCATCATATTCCCATATGACAGGAATCACGCCTTTGTCAATCTGTTTTAGAAGGTGTGGGCAGTTTTCCGTAAAAAACATATCAGCCCAGAAAAGTGGAATTTTCCCATGTTTCTTAATGATATTCCAGACCCA